>JAFZVM010000047.1 GCA_017617795.1 Oscillospiraceae bacterium | reverse complement strand
TCCCTTTGAGCTGGAGACCGCGAACTACATCCTCAACACCAGGCGCCATGTGCTGTACCGGGTGACCCCCTGCTTCTCCGGAAACGATCTGGTGGCTTCCGGCGTGCTGATGGAAGCGTATTCCGTGGAGGACAACGGCCAGGGACTTTCGTTCAACGTATTCATCTTCAACGTCCAGCCCGGGATCGAGATCGATTACCGGACCGGAAACAGCCGGCGCGGGTGACACGCGGTACGCATCATCCATCGAAGAAGCGGGAAACATGCATACAGGGAGGCGGCATTTCTGCCGCCTCCCTGTATTGTAATCTTTCCTTATTAATAAGATCGAGGCCCGCACGCATTTTGTTTTTGACGTTTCGTGCCTTCCAGGGAAAAAACAGTTTACTCACAATCCTTCATCTCAAAACCATGAAATATCTGTCCACGTACAATAATAAGCAACAAATCAAAAAGAGCTAATAATTGGTCCTCCATGGCAACAGGCCAATTTACACTGCCGGATGATTGCCCTATCCACCGTCAACGAAACGGCTGCTCATTCGGTTTTTCCTCATGGGTTCTCTTCATCCAGCGCAGCAGAAAGCGCTCGATACAAGGTCTCCGCATCTTTTCGCTTCTCATTTGAAATCAGGGGAAGGTGTTTTTTCAGGCGCTTTACGGCGTTGAGCAAATGAAGCTGCGCATCTTTTCCGCTGGGCAGCTGCTGCGAATCGATTTCGCTCAGGTGATATGCCGCATCCCATTGCTTCGCTGCCAGAGCTTTTTCGAGGTATTTCTGCTTTTCTTCCAGAGAATCAGAGATCAGACCCATACGCAGCCAAAGCATACCGCCGCATCCGTTGCCATCGGTATCCAATTGCTCTGCGCGAAGGTAATAGCTTCTGGCTTGTTCTCTGTATTTCTGCTTCTGCAGCGGGTTCTTCCGGCTGGCGTACTCATAATATTCCCCTAGGCGGAAACTGCCGTACAAAAGATCCGTATCGGCGGACAAGCTGAGCAATTCCAGCATCTGCCGCTCGCTTTCAGATTCGGGATCGTATTCTCCCGATGCCATCTTTCCCCTTATCATGATCGTTCCTTCTGACAGAAGCGACAACACGCTGGAAGCCTTGATGGCCGCCGCACGGTACTTTTGCCGGAGCTGCTTGGCTTTGATTTCTCCATCTGGCAGATCGAAGCGGATGGCCCCTGTCTCCAACTGCTTGGCCATGCTGTGGAAGCCCTTGAAAAACCCACTGTAACTTAAGAAAAAGAACACTTTATACATCCAGATCATCGTTTCGGCGCGGTCCGGCTCCGGACCGCCATAAGCAATGCCCGCCAGTTCATCACGATAAGCCGCAAAGTCAGAGCCGCTTAGTTTTTCTTCTATTCGCAAGGTATTCCGAATACCCGGAACCTTTGCATCAGAAATCCAACGATCTTCGATCCTGTTCACAAGCGACCACAGCGCTTCGGGTTTTGGCACTGCTTTCATGTAATATACATCAGCGTCGGAGTCGTCCCCGGTTCGACGGGATCGTGCAAGGAAATTCGCATAATCATAAGCCGCGTCCCTGCTGCCGGCATCCGCCGACAACTTCAGCAGTGCAAAACGGTGGGGACTGTCCCAGTCGCAGGTGGTTGCCTCATCGTACATTCGCTCGGCGAAAAAATACGGCAGATTGTAGAGCGTATCAAACGCATGCTTGACCAGCGCCAGCAAAAAACGAGCGTAACTCCTTTGATCCAGATAATCTCTCAGAGTCCTTAATTCATCCGCCGAAAAAAAGCGAAAGCTGCATTGCTTATATAGCCTGCCGGCAAAGAAAGAATCGCCTTCTTCGCAGCTTTCGATTGTACGCCCGATCAACGACAATCGCTCCAGCAGTTCTCCGTCTTTTCTACCGGAGCAGATATCATTTGCCAACTTCTGAACAGCGGCTGCTCTGTAGTGGATGTTTCCGGACATAACCCTCTGGATCGTGACCACGCTGCTTTCCTTGCGTGTCGTATCCGTGTCAGAGCCTGTCAGGATGATCGCCAAGAATCCAATAATGGTTTTTGGGTGCGCATCTGATCCATTGATTCTGATAAACTCAGTGATCGTCGAAATCAGATCCCGCAGATTCAACGGATCGTTGAACTGCATTTTTTCGCTCATTTTGATTCTACCTCTCTCATTGGATGATCGGGTTACTTTTGAATAACGCTATGTTTTTTTGATCAAAGCGTTTTTCGGGATTTGTCGCGGAATCAATGCGACATCGGCACGGATGACAGTGCAGCTGCTGCCGGTGTGTTTGCGAGCTGTTCCTGTGCCCCGTACGCTGGGAAGCAGAGCGCAGATCAACAGCCCGAACCATCCTCTTCTCGTTTTCTGCGTACAGCATGTGTGAGCGTACCCCACACATGCTGTACATATCTGGCGGACGATGCGTCAGGTCGGCCGCTGCCGCGCTCCGTCCGGATTGCCGCGTTCAAAACGCCGGCTCCTGCGCGCTGTGTCCCATGATCTCCAGGGCGGTCTCCGAGGAGGCGTCCAGCAGGACGACCTTCCGGTTCTGCGCCGCCAGTTCACCCTGCGTACCGGCGTTGAAGATATGCCAGGGGTCAGTGTTGCCGAGGCCGCGCACGATCAGCCGGTCTTCGTCTACACCGAAGGAAACGAGGATATTCTTCACGGTCATTGCCCTGCCGAGAGACAGCCGGCGGTCGTACTCACTGTCCTCGTCGCCCGCCGTCGTGCCTGCAAGCAGCAGGCTGAGATCCGAATGTGCCGCCATGTGTTCTGCAATGGGGCGTAGGGCCGATTCTGCTTCTGCTTGGTCCATGAGGTCGGTGGAATCCGGAATAAACCCCCCGAATTGCTTCTCTGTGAACATGACAGGCTCGGCAAAGTTGAACGTCTGCTTGAGCGCAAGATCCAGTTCGAAGGAAAGAGGCGCTTCGGCGGCAAGCTGAACGACGGACACCGCAGGAAGACCTGCATCTGTCTCTCCCGGCAAAGGCGCAGCTTGCTCCAGCTGGAAGCTACCGCCGCCTTTCTCAACGATTGCCCGCCAGATCGCGGTCAGCTGCTCCACCTGGCGGGGAGACAGCGCCTGCTGGGGCGAGGCGACATCACCAATGTTTTGCCAGCGCACGGTGATATTCGAGAGGTCAGGGATCGCCCGCGCCTCGTAAAGGGCATCAGCGATGACATGAGGGTCTCCGCAGAGGAGGTTGTTGGTGAAGTCGCAGAGCCCCGTGGTGCTGAAACCGGTGTCACAGACGAATATGACCTTGTCAGACTCCGCTGGCGCGGACGAAAGCGAGCGCTGCGCCATTCTCAGCGCGGCGAGGGTATCCACTTCCGGGCTGTCAGCCGCGACCTGCCCGGCGAATTGAAGAATCTCAGCGGTCCGCTGCTCGTGCTCCTGCCGCAGCTTATCTACCGGGGCTTCCTTCAGACGAGCCTCGATGTCGCAAGACCCTTCTCGAACCACCTTTGAATCGCCCTCGACGCTGATGATCGTGATGTAACCATAGGAGTCCATCACGCGGTAGACCAGCTCACGGATGGCAGGGCTCATGATATTCAGTTTCTTGCTGTTTTTATGGTTTCCGATCAGAAGGGCAAGGGAAACCTGCTGGCTGCAGCTGGCGGGGGCGGAGACGGCGTGATCGCAGCCGGTGAAGACGAAGGGTACCATGAGGGTGAGGATAAGGACAGCAGCAGCGACGGCCTTATACTTCTTGCATACCATAATTTTATCCTGCCTCCTTCTCCATCGGGTAAACGTTGACAGTGGTGACGGGGACTCCCGCGTTTACCTTCGGCGGTTGACAAAGCGCTTCCAGCTTGCCTCTGACGTCAGAGGAAAGGAGGTTCATCGCTGTTGCGTCGCCGAGATGCTCTTTCAGGCGCTCACGCACATAGTCACACAGGTAGAAACCTTGCTCTTTCGCCATTGCAAGGGCATTGAGGTACATGGCTTTGTCCTCGTTCAGCAGGCGGGCCTCCAGCTCAGGGGCGTGTGCATATTCTTCCAGGATGGCTTCCAGCTGACTGATGGCGTCTTCCAGCTCGATCTGCTCTTTGCGCAGCCGCATGAGACGGCTCTTGAGAGGATTACTGGAGACAAGGGAGACGTAAAAACTGACGATGGAGGTTGCCACGGGGAGGATGCTGGAGAAGATGGCATACGGGAGCGCGGCGGGATTGCTTTCGGCAGCGCCCGTGTTGAATACGGAGAACGCAGCGGCGGAGCTGGCGGGGACCAACTGATCCTTCAAAACAACTCGAAGGTATGTATTAAAAGCTACCATCGTCAAAAACGCCGTGACCAGCAGCGCGCAGCCGAGCTTGTCCACCCTCAGCCCTTGCGTGGCCTTCCGCCGACTGAGACCCAGGTACACCGGACCCAGGTCAAAACCGATCAGACAGCCGATCACGGAGAGCCGCTGGAGCAGCACCTTATCATAGAGAATTATGGAAAAAGTCTGCGCAAAAACCACGTAATCTAAAGTGGAACAAAGGATAAGAACGAACAGGGAGACAGCAGGCCTTTCCCAGAAGCTCTCGACTTTATAGGCGTCCTGAAGCAGGTCGTTCCGCAGAGGAAACACAAGGCTGCCTTGTTTGTTCAGTTTATAAATAGCTTTTCTCATTTTTTACCACTCCTCCTTATAATCGTCATGCTGAAGAAGCTTCATGTCGAAGGCCTGCTTCTTCTGGTTCTCTTCCAGCGCTGTCTTAAGGTTGGCCAGCTGCGCTTGAAACTGGCTGAGGTCGCCGGCGGGGCGAAGGCCGAGAGAGACGATTGTATCTTGGTGGCTGGTTCGCTGCTCTTCCAGGTTGATGCAGGCCGCGCGGACTACATCGAATATCATGGTGTCCAGCACGTTGCCGATCCCGGCGTCGACCTCCCCGGAAAAGAGAGCCTCCAGGCGGGTATCAAGCTCCGCCTGGAACCCATCCAGGGGGGCGTAGCTGCGGTAATGGACTGCCCTATAACTCCAGTATGGGGTACGCAGGGTAAAGTCACAAACAGTCTCCTCGATTTCGGCATTTTCCGCCGCTTTGGACTTGAAAAAACGCATTACGCTTTCCTCTCTTTCTCCCGCTCGGCCTGCAGTGTGAGCAGGCGCTCGATCTTATCGTTCTGCAGCTGATGGTTTTCTTTGTAGACGGCCTCGCCTCTTGCAGGGGGCAGGGGTTCAGGGCAGGACGGCATGCCGACGCCTTGCGGATGGACACGGAGAGCGGAGTTCCAGTAAACCCCGATGCGACGGATGGTGTGGCTTTTGATTCGGTCGGAGGCGTGGCGCGCTGCATGATCGGTCTCGAGGATGCTCCGGTGAAGCTCAATCAGCTCGCCCAGCGTTTCTTCGTACTCCCTGCGGAGCGTGGCGAGCTTTGCGTGCTTCGGGGCATTCGCTTTGCCCGCTTCACGCTCTCGTCGGGTGCGAACCAAGTCATCGGGAAGGTCCTCTTCCCCCGGTTTCCGTGCTTTTTGGGGCAGCGCGTCCGCCATGTTTTGCAATTTTATGATCTCGGCTTGGAGCTGAAGGAGACGATCAAGGAGGATCTCGCGGCGGCTGTAGTTCTCGTTGAGGCAGAGCTGGAGCTCACCCCAGATTTTCCCGGTCTTTTCCTGGTAGGCATCGACCTCCAATTCTTTACGAGTCGAAGTCCATTCGCCGTTCTCCGACGGGCGGGGGAGCCCGATCTTGCCGTCGCTGCGCCCCAGCCGCTTCATGTGGATCGTTTCGAAGAAGCCGAGGCGATCCGTTTTGCCCCGCATGAGTTGCCGGGTCAGCTTCTTTTTCGCGCGGTGGACGGCTTTGCTCGTATGCATGGCAGTCGGTACGGCGTCCGCTTGCTGAATCGCTTTTGTATACATAATAATCACCCTTCCTAAAACTACGGTAAGTGCCCGTTCATTGGCTTGCACTCGTATATTACCGGAATAATAAGCAAAAGTCAATAGAAATATCATGCAAATTCTCGATATTCAGAGAAAAAAACATGCATAAAATAGATTTACACGTCCGTATTGGTTATCTTCGCGGTCGTTTGTTGCCTGACAAACGACCGCGACTTTGTTTTGCGTGCTATAATAATCTCAGAATCGATCGAAGAAACGGAGGAATGAATATGTATGGAGCGATCCTGGGAGACATGATCGGAGCCCCCTATGAGTTTGACAGAGGAGACAAGACCAAAGACTTCCCTCTGTTCTGCGCAGCTTCCCAGTTCACCGACGATACCGTCATGACCATCGCAGTGGCCGAGGCCTTGCTGGACAAATACCGGCAGGGAGACGACGCACTCCGGCAGGCTTTGGTGGATTCCATGAGAAAATGGGGCAGGAAGTATCCTGGCGCAGGATACGGCGCAAAGTTCATCCGCTGGCTCGGCAAAAAAGATCCCAAACCTTACGGCAGCTACGGCAACGGTTCCGCCATGCGGGTGTCCGCAGCGGGCTGGCTCTATGAGGACCTCAGGGAGACCCGCAGGATCGCTCAGCTCACCGCCGAGGTCACGCACAATCATCCGGAAGGGATCAAAGGGGCGGAAGCGACGGCCGCTGCGATCTTCCTGGCCAGGACCGGGAGCAGCAAGAATGAGATCCGGGACTGCATCGTTCGGGAGTTCGGCTATGATCTTTCCCGCAGCTGTGATGAGATCCGGCCCGGGTATCACCACGTTGAAAGCTGCCAGGAGACCGTGCCGGAAGCCATGACCGCCTTTCTGGAAGGGTCGGACTTTGAGGACGTGATCCGGACGGCCGTTTCCCTGGGCGGCGACTGCGATACGCTCACCTGCATTGCCGGAAGCATCGCGGAAGCGTTCTGCGGTATCCCGGCGCCCATGAAGCTGGAGTGCAGGAACCGGCTCCCGGGGGACGTGATCGGCGTACTTGACCGTTTTGACATTGCCAGGGGCAGGCATCCGCGTTCGTCTGATCATTAAGCGGGAAACATGCATACAGGGAGGCGGCATTTCTGCCGCCTCCCTGTTAAAATAAATGAAAGGTCCGTTCCTGTTCGGGCCCGGCCCATTGTCCCGGGCCGGGGTTCATGCCATGGCCAGCTCAAATTTCCGGCGAAAGGCCTCGGAGGCCAGATCTCCCACGTCGGCCATGGTGCTGCGCAGCCCCTCCATGGCGGTGGGTCCCGCGTCGTCATAGAAATAGACGTTATGGGGCATGTGCTCCGTAAACATCATGTTTTCCGGCGTGTAGACCGGCGCGCCGTCAAAGGCTCTGGCCATGCCCACCGCCAGAAGCAGCTCCTCTTCCGCTCGTTCCGGCTGCCCGGCCTTGTCCCGGATGACCGCCAGCAGCAGGTAAATCAGACAGATGAGCTTGTCCATAAAGGAACGCTGATCCGGGTCTTCCTTCGCCCTGCTCAGCTGGTCGATGGCCTGCTCCGCCGCCCGGATGCCCCGGGCCGTATCCCCGGTCTGCAGGTAATAGAAGAGATAACCGCACATGACGGTGGTGATCCCGGTGAGATGGTTCAGGAACGCTCTTTCGATGTACGGGATGCCTTCCTCGGGTTGCCGCTCATCCCAGACCAGCAGTATGCCGATATTCGCATCATTGATCCCGCCCAGGTTATTCTTTTTGTATTCCTCCACGGCCCTGCAGTAGTCCTTCAGGGAGGCATAGCATCCCGCGATCTCATTCCGCAGGCTCGCTTCGCTGATTTCCGGATCCCGGTTCTGAGAGATCAGCTCCACGGCGTGCCGGTACAGCTCCAGCGCCCGCCGCAGAGCGGGCTCGTCCTGGTGCATGGCGCCGAAGCGTTTCCAGATGGACGCAGCGTCCAGCACGATCCGGAAATGGTTGGGAAATTTCTTCAGCGCCTTTTCGCATTCTGCCTGCACCTCCTCAAAGGGGACATGGTTCACCAGAGCCTCGATCCGGTCGGCCTCCTCGTCGGCGTTGGATCCGCGCATGGTAAAGCCGATCAGAGCATCCACCGAGACACGAAATAGTTCGGCCAGGTCCATGAGATATCCGAGGTCCGGCTCCGAACTGCCTCTCTCCCACTTGGAAACCGTTCCCAGGGTGATCCCGAGTCTCTCGGCAAGCTGTTCCTGAGTAAGTCCCATACTTTTTCGATATTCACGGATATTTTCAGCCAGTTGATTCTCCATGCTGCCCCTCCGGCCTCTGCCGCATTCACCGGCATTTTCTTTACAGCGATCGCATTCGTCATGACTGCGTCCTCCTTCCCCGGCTGTCTGCGGCCGGTTCATCTGATCTGCAATCATCATAATCGATCTCTGCGCACTATTGAACACCTGATTCGTATAATTTGTCAAATTAATTTTCTACGAAACGTAGAATCGCAGCCCCGGGACGGCAGAAAACGGGAAATCAAGATCACCGGGAGGCCCCTTGTGAGGGAACCTCCCGGTGTTTTGGTGCGCAGACTGCCCGGGGATCACCACCGCTTGCCGCCGAAGCCGCCGGACTGGCCTCCTTGCTGGCCTCCGAAGCCGCCAGGCTGGCCTCCTTGCTGGCCTCCGAAGCCTCCGGTCTGGCCGCCGAAGCCGCCGCCCATCATCTGGTTCGTTACCTGATCGGTCTCCTGTCCGTTGACGATGAGGGTGCCGCCGGTATAGGTGCAGCTGCCGTCGTAATCGAAGGGGGACTGGCCGGTGACGTCGATGGTGCCGCCGGTGATGATCAGATCGCCGTTGGAGTCGATGCCGTCCGTATCGCCCGCGCCCATGGCGATGGTGAGCTCCCCGCCGTTGATCTCGATCTTCACGCTGAGAGCCTTGGATTTCCGTCCGGCGTTGACGCCGTCGTCCGAGGCGCTGATGCCGATCACGCCGCCGTTTATGATGACCTGGGTGGCCTCCATGCCCTCCGCGGCGCTGACGGTCAGGTTCCCGCCGTTCACGGTCAGGGAGGTGGTGGCATGGACGCCGTCGTCCCCGGCCCGGATGGTGAAGCTGCCGCCCTCGATCACGATGCTGCCGGTGGTATCGTCGTCGTTGTCCACCGCGTGGAGCCCGTCGCTCCCGGCCTCCAGGACGTATACGCCATCATAGGCGCAGATGCTGTCGTGGGCCTTCAGGGCGGTCTGGTCGGCGGAAACGTTCCAGGTGCCCCCGGTGAGCTTCAGGTCGTCGTTGGTGCGGACGCCGTCCTTCGAAGACACGATGGTGACGGTGCCCAGACCGTTCAGCACCAGATCGTCCCGGGAGAAGATCACGGCGTCCTCGTCGCCGCTGAATTTTCCGCTGACGGTGAGGGTGTTCTCGCTGCCCTCGGCGGAGGTGAGGAAGACCTTGTCGGCGTTCTCCACCAGGATGCAGGGCTTATCCACGTTCACAATGCTCAGGCCTTCCAGCACCAGCTGCACCTTGTCCTCGTCCCCGGCGTCCACCACCACCTGGGCCTCCCTGGCGCTGCCGCTCAGGACGTAGACTCCCGCTTCGGTGACGGTCACCGTATCCCCGTCGGCCACGGTGATGTGAGCGGCCTCGCTCAGATCCGCGGCCTGGCTGAGGTCCCGATCCGTGAACAGATCCCCCGTTTCGGCGGAGACCGCCGAGGGGGCCGCCGCCGGGGCGGTGACCGCGGCCGGGGTGACGGCG
>JAFZVM010000046.1 GCA_017617795.1 Oscillospiraceae bacterium | reverse complement strand
TAACAATACTGCAAAGGGCTGTGGTTGGAGTCTTTCGAAAACCGTAATACGGTAGAAACCCGAACCAATCCACAGCATCCCTTGCAGTGTAGCATAGCCCTTGGAGAGGGGCTAGAAAAACTACTACTTCATAATACAAGACACCCCTGATGGATTTCTTTCATACTTTCTTCCTTTCCGGTTTCGTTCCGTTTACGGGTTTGTCTACAGTCTGGGGCGCTGCTGGGCAGCGCCTCTCTTTGGATTTGGAGAACGACATGAAGCTGACCGCAGACCGTTTCCTTCCCGTTTCCCGGGAGGATATGCTCCGCCGGGGCTGGGAGGACTATGACTTTCTCCTGATCACCGGCGACGCCTATGTGGACCATCCCTCCTTCGGCACCCCCTTGATCGGCCGGGTGCTGGAAAACGCGGGATACCGGGTGGCGATCCTGGCTCAGCCGGACTGGCACGGGCCGGAGGCTTTCCGGGCCATGGGCCGCCCCAGGCTGGGGGCCATGCTCAGCGCCGGGAATCTGGACAGCATGGTGGCCCACTATACCGCCGCCCGCCGCCGCCGGAACGAGGATTATTACAGCCCGGGGAAGCAGGCGGGCCGCCGGCCGGACCGGGCGGTGATCGTCTATGCCGGGCGGGTGCGGGAAGCCTTTCCCGGCCTGCCGGTGATCATCGGGGGGCTGGAGGCCTCCCTCCGCCGCTTTGCCCACTATGATTATTGGGAGGACAAGGTCCGCCGCAGCGTGCTGCCGGATTCCGGGGCAGATCTGCTCACCTACGGGATGGGGGAGCGGGCCACCCTGGAGATCGCCCGCCGGCTGGCCGCCGGGGAGCGGGCAGATGCCCTGACGGATATCCGGGGCACCGCCTTTATGAGCCGGGATGGTTCCTGCGCCTTCCCCTGTCTGGATCTTCCTTCCTTTGAGCAGGTGCGGGAGGACAAGGCCGCTTACGCGGAGGCATGCCGCCTGGAGAACCGGGAGCACGACGCGGTGCGGGGCCGGGCCCTGCGCCAGGCTCACGGGGATCGGTTCCTGGTGGTGAATCCCCCCGCCGCCCCTCTGGAGACGGCGGAGCTGGATGCCCTGGCAGAGCTGCCCTTCACCCGGGAGCCCCATCCCATGTACGACGCCCTGGGGGGCGTCCCCGCCATCGAGGAGGTGCGCTTCTCCATCATCCACAACCGGGGCTGCTTCGGAGGCTGCGCCTTCTGCTCCCTGGCCTTCCACCAGGGCCGTGCCGTCACCGCCCGGAGCCATGATTCCGTCCTTCGGGAGGCGGAAGCCATGACCCGGCATCCCCTGTTCAAGGGGTATATCCACGATGTGGGCGGCCCCACGGCGGACTTCCGCCATCCCTCCTGCCGGGAGCAGAAGGAGCGGGGCCTCTGTCCGGACCGGCGCTGCCTCGCCCCGGAGCCCTGCCCCCATCTGAACGCGGATCATTCGGATTACCTGGCCTTGCTCCGGAAGCTCCGGGCCATCCCCGGGGTGAAGAAGGTGTTCATCCGCTCCGGCATCCGCTTCGACTACGTGCTGGCGGAGGGAAAGGACACTTTTCTGAAGGAGCTGGTGCAGCACCACGTGAGCGGGCAGCTGAAGGTGGCCCCGGAGCACTGCGTGGACAATGTGCTGGCCTGCATGGGGAAGCCTCCGGTGAAGGTTTTTGAGACCTTCTGTGACAAATACGGGGAGATGAACCGGCGCCTGGGAAAAAAGCAGTACCTGGTGCCCTACCTCATGTCCTCCCATCCGGGCAGCCGCCTGGGGGACGCGGTGCGCCTCGCGGAGTATCTGAAAGCCCATGGCATCCGCCCGGAGCAGGTGCAGGACTTCTATCCCACCCCCGGCACCATCTCCACCTGCATGTACTGGACCGGCCTGGACCCCATGACCGGGAAGAAGGTCTACGTGCCCCGGAGCTACCATGAAAAGGAGCTCCAGCGGGCTCTGCTCCAGTGGTTCGACCCCGGGAAGCGGAAGCTGGTGGAGGAAGCCCTGACCAAGGCCGGACGCACGGACCTCATCGGTTACGGCCCCCGCTGCCTCATCCGCCCGGAGGGGAAAAACGCCGCCCCGGCGAAGAGCGGCAAACCCCGGGAGAGCGGGCGGAAGCCCGGGGGAAGGAAGCGCTGACCCGCAGCCGGCCCGGCAGAAGGGGGCTTTTCCCGCCGCCGGGCCGTTTGTCTTCCTGCCCTGCGTCCATTTATGCAAATTTTCCCTTGCAATATGCAGTATCGTGTGTTATACTCCCCATGTTAGTAGAGTAGGTATGGACAGAGTGGGTCGATTCCCACTCTTTTTTCTGGCCCCTGTGGCCCCTGTCGGAGGTTTGCATGAAGATCACGGAGCTGGTAGCCGGTCTGGCGGCGGAGCCCGCCGCAGCGGTCGGCTGCTTCGTCTGGGATGTGGAATTCGTCAAGGAGGGCGGCGAGCGCTACCTCCGGGTGAGCATCGATAATGACGAAGCCCAGGTGGATATCGACCAGTGCGAAGCGGTGAGCAAGGCGCTGGATGCGAAGCTGGATGAGCTGGATCCCATCCAGGAATCCTATATTCTTGAGGTCTGCTCCGCCGGAGCGGAGCGGGCGCTGAAGCGGCCGGAGGATTTCGCCCGGTTCCTGGGCAGCCCCGTCACCGTCAAGCTGTACAGCGCCAAAAACGGGCGCAAGGAATATCCCGGGGTCCTGAAGGCCTGGGAGGAGGGAGACGTGGTGCTGGAGGACGGCGTCCGTTTCCGGAAAAACGAAGTGGCACAGGTCCGCCTGCGGGTGACCTTTTCCTGAGCCGAGGGGAGCCGAACCCCCGGCCTAAGCAAAAGAAAGGAACGACGAAGCATGGACAGCGAATTCTTCCTGGCTCTGGACGAGATCGAACGGGACAAGGGCATCTCCAGGGATTATATGCTGGAGAAGATCAATCAGGCCCTCACCACCGCGGTGAAGAAGGACAATCCCGCCGCGGCGGACGGCGTCGTGGTGGAGACCGACGTGGAAAAGCGGAAGGTCCGCATTTATATCGAAAAGACCGTGGTGGAGGAAGTCACCAACCCCGAGCTGGAGCTCACCCTGGAGCAGGGTCGGAAGCTGGACCCCAAGGCGGAGCTCGGCACCAAGATCCCGGTGGATATGGAAACCAAGAAGTTCGGCCGTATCGCCGCCCAGGCGGCGAAGCAGGTGATCATCCAGGGCATCCGGGAAGCGGAACGGGGCATGGTGTTCGATCGCTTCGCCTCCAAGGAGCACGAGGTCCTCACCGGGTTGGTGAGCCGCATCGACCCCAAGACCGGCAATGTTTACGTGAAGCTCAGCACCGCCAGCGGCATGACCGAGGGCGTCATGCCCCAGACCGAGCGGGTGAAGGGCGAGCTGATCCGGGAGGGGGACCACCTGAAGGTTTACGTGGTGGAGGTCCGCCGTCCCACCCGGGGACCCCAGGTGATGGTGAGCCGCACCCACCCCGGCCTGGTGAAGCGGCTCTTCGAGCAGGAGGTCCCCGAGATCGCCGACGGGATCGTGGAGATCCGCAGCATTGCCCGGGAAGCGGGCACCCGCAGCAAGATCGCCGTATGGAGCTCGGATCCCCAGGTGGATCCCATCGGCGCCTGCGTCGGCCCCAAGAGCGGCCGCGTCAACGCCGTGGTGGAGGAGCTTCGGGGCGAGAAGATCGACATCGTCAAGTGGAGCGAGAACACGGAGGACTTTGTCGCCGCCGCCCTGGCTCCCGCGGAGGTATACAGCGTCTCCCGTCTGGAGAACGACCACAGCTTCCGGGCCGTGGTGCCGGATACTCAGCTCAGCCTGGCCATCGGCAAGGAGGGGAAGAACGCCCGCCTGGCCGCCAAGCTCACGGGCTGCCGCATCGATATCCGCCCCGCCTCGGAGATGATGGAGCGCAGCAGCATCGTCATCGACCTGGATAAGCTGGGCCTGACTCCGGATGCTGCTCCGGAGTCCATCGAAGAAGAAGAAGAATAAGCGTAACTGGAGGAAGCAGACAGTATGCCGAAGCATATTCCGCTGCGTCAATGCCTGGGCTGCCGGGAACACAAGCCCAAGCGGGATCTGGTGCGGGTGGTCCGCACCCCCGAGGGGGATCTGCGCCTGGACCGGACGGGGAAGCTCTCCGGCCGGGGGGCCTACCTGTGCACCCGGCCCGACTGCTTCCGGAAAGCGAAGAAATCCAAAGCCCTGGACCGGGCGCTGAACGTCAGCGTGCCGGAGGAGCTTTACGATAAGCTGGCCGCGGAGCTGGCGTCCCTGCCTCCGCCGCCGGAGGAGGTGACCGGGGATGGATAAGGCCCTGAATTTTCTGGGGCTCTGCCGCAGGGCAGGCAAACTCCTGATCGGGGAGGACGGCGTCTCCGGCGCCGCCCGGAGCGGGCAGGCCGTCCTGCTCATGGTGGCCTCGGACACCGCGGACAATACGAGGAAGAAAGCGGGGAACCTGAGCCGCTGGTACGGGATCCCCATGATCACGCTCCCCTGGGATAAAGACACCCTGGGCGAGCTGTTGGATAAGCGGGTCTGCGCCATCCTGGCGCTGACGGACAAGGGCCTTGCCGACGCCCTGCAGAAGAAGCTTTCCGCCCGGCCCGGGCGGGACGCGGAAGCTGCGGCGGGAAGGACCGGGAAAGGGAGGACAGAGCAATGATCAAATACCGCGTGCATGAGGTCGCCAAGGATTTCGGCACCACGTACAAGGCGCTGGCGGAGATCCTGACCAAGTACTCCGAGACGCCCAAGAACCACATGCAGGTGCTGACGGACCGGGAACTGAACATCATCTTTGATTATCTGACCTTCCATAACCAGGTGGCCAGTCTGGATGAGATATTTGCCGAAGGCCGTCCCGCTCAGCCCAAAGCCCCTGAGAAGGCCCCGGAGCCGGTGCAGGAAGCCCCGACAGCCACGGAGAAGGCGCCGGAGGCGGCGAAGCCCCAGCCCCAGAAGCAGGCCCCCGCCCAGGGACAGAAGCCGGCCCAGCCGGCAGCCCAGGGGCAGAAGCAGCCCCAGCCTCAGCAGCCGGGGAGCAAGCCCCAGCAGCCCGCG
>JAFZVM010000045.1 GCA_017617795.1 Oscillospiraceae bacterium | reverse complement strand
CGTCGAAGGCCTCAAAGGCGCCCCGGGCCGTCCGGTACATCAGGGGGAAGATCACCACCGTGGTGGCAAAGATGGCGGACCACCAGGTCATGGTCATCTTGACGCCGAAAACGGCCAAGACCCAAGCGCCGATCACGCGTTTGGGACCCAGGATACGAAGCAGCAGATAGCCCACCACCGTGGGCGGCAGCACCAGAGGCAGGGTGAGGATCACGTCCAGCACGCCCTTCACCGCCCGGGGAGCCTTGGCAATATAGTAGGCGGCGAAGATGCCCACGAAGAAAATGATCACGGTGCTGATGCCGGCAATGCGCAGGGAGTTGAGTAAAGGATACCAGTCCATTGGATCACCTGCCGATGCGGAATAAACAGGAATACAGGCGGGCCGCAAAAACCCGCCTGATCCCCATTCGGTGTGAAGTGAAGTGGAGGAAAGGAAAAAGGCTTATGAGAGGGGGGAGAAGCCGACGGACGCGAAGACTTCGCCGGCGTCCTTGCCCTTCAGGTACTCCAGGAAGGCCTTGGCCTCATCCTGGTGCTTGCTCACGTTCAGCACGGCGGCGGGGTAGATGACCTGGCCGCACATCTCGGCGGTGGCGGTGTCCACCACGGTGAGGCCGGCGGAGTAGGCGTCGGTGCCGTAGATGATACCGCAGTCCACGGCGGCCTCGGAGACCTGGGTGGTGACTTCCTTGACGTTGGAGCCGTAGGTGATGACACCGGCCTCGGCCAGGGCGGACTCATCCAGCTCGTAGAACTTCAGGATCTTCTGGGTGTACTGCCCCACGGGAACGTCGCTGTTGCCCATGGCCAGCATGACGGTGCCGGCCTTCAGCCCGGCCACCAGATCATCGTAGGACTTGATGTCCTTGGGGTTGCCGGCGGGGACCGCCAGGGCCACCTTGTTCTCCAGCAGGTTCACCCGGGTGCCCTGGAGCACAAAGTCCAGTCCCTCCGTGTTGCCCCCGTCCGCGTCCTTGGACTTGTCCAGGGCGTTCATCTGCTTGGGAGCGGCGGAGATGAACAGGTCGCAGTCCGCTCCTTCCTGGATCTGGGTCTTCAGGGTGCCGGAGGAATCGAAGTTGTAGACGATGGTCACATTGGGGGCGACCTTCTTGTACATCTCGGCGATCTTGTTCATGGTCTCCGTCATGGAGGCGGCGGCGAACACGATCAGCTCCACGTTCTCCGCCGCGGGAGCTTCCGTTGCGGCGGGCTTGGACTCGGTCTTGGCGCAGCCCGCAAACAGACACAGGGCCAGGCCAAGGATCAGGATCAGGGCGACGGTTCTTTTCATCAGTATTATCCTCCTCAAAGATAATGTGTCCGACAAAAAACCGCCCCTCCGGAAAAGGGACGGACGGCAAAGCGCACCTCACCTGCTTCGGGCAGGCGTACGTATCCAGACGTCTCCTTTTCAATCAGGAAGGCCACGCCGTTTCCCGCATGACCCTTTTGCCGGAGCACCGACAACGGTTCCGGCGCCATAGCCGCTTCACGGCCGCAGGCGGGGGAACTCGAAGACGTGATTATTCTCTCACAAAGATTATATGTTGTCAAGCATAATCTTCTCTTCCCCTTCTTTGCCTTGCAATGCGCGGGAGGGTCGGTTATAATAATAAAGATACAGGAGGGCCGATATGAAGGACCTGACGAAAAAGCAGAAACAGGTGCTGGACTGCATCATCTCCTCCATCCGGGAGCGGGGGTACTGCCCCAGCGTCCGGGAACTGGGCCGGGAGCTGGGACTCAGCTCTCCCTCCACCGTGAACAGTCATCTGGACCGGCTGGAGGAGCTGGGCTACATCCGCCGGGAAGCGGGCAAGAGCCGCTCCATCCGGCTGACGGAGCGATGTACCGAGCCGGAGGGGATCCCCATTCTGGGCACTGTCGCCGCAGGACAGCCGATCCTGGCGGTGGAGAACGCGGAGGGCTACGTCACCTACACTCCCGAGGGGAGCGGGGACTATTTTGCCCTGCGCATCAAGGGGGATTCCATGATCCGGGCCGGGATAATGGACGGGGATCTGGTGGTGGTGCGCAGCCAGAACACCGCGGACAGCGGGGAGATCGTCATCGCCCTGCTGGAGGACGAGGCCACCTGCAAGCGGCTCAGCCGCGCCGGGGGCCGGGTCACGCTCCTGCCGGAGAACGAGGCCTACTCCCCCATCGACGGGACCGGAGCCCGCATCCTGGGCCGGGTGGCCGCCGTGATCCGCACCTACTAAACGAAAAAGGAAGGCACAGCCATGAAGCTTTACAATACCCTCAGCCGTCAGTATGAAGATTTCCAGCCCCTGGAGCCGGGGAAAGTGCGGATGTACGCCTGCGGCCCCACGGTGTACAACTATATCCACGTGGGCAACGCCAGGCCCATCATCCTCTTCGACGTGCTCCGGCGCTATCTGGAATACCGGGGCTACGACGTGACCTTCGTGCAGAACTTCACGGACGTGGACGACAAGATCATCCGCCGGGCGGCGGAGGAGGGCATCTCCTCCGCGGAGGTGGCGGAGAAGTATATCGCCGAGTACAAAAAGGACGCGGCGGGCCTGGGGGTGCGGGAGGCCACGGTGCATCCCAAGGCCACGGAGAACATCCCCCAGATCATCGCCCTGGTGGAGACCCTCATCGACAAGGGCTACGCCTACCCCTCAAACGGGGACGTGTACTACCGCACCACAAAATTCAAAGAATACGGCAAACTGAGCCATCAGCCCCTGGAGGACCTGCAGGCCGGAGCCCGGATCGACGTGAGCGAGCAGAAGGAGAACCCCATGGACTTCGCCCTGTGGAAGGCGGCGAAGCCCGGGGAGCCCGCCTGGGATTCTCCCTGGGGACCCGGCCGTCCCGGCTGGCATATCGAGTGCTCCGCCATGTCAAACCGCTACCTGGGCAAGACCATCGATATCCACTGCGGCGGTCAGGACCTGATCTTCCCCCACCATGAGAACGAGATCGCCCAGAGCGAGGCGGCCAACGGCTGCCAGTTCGTGCGGTACTGGCTCCACAACGGCTTCATCAGCATCAACAACCAGAAGATGAGCAAGAGCCTGAACAACTTCTTCACCGTGCGGGAGGCCGCGGAGGCTTACGGGTACGGCACCCTGCGGATGTTCATGCTCTCCGCCCACTACCGCAGCCCCCTGAACTACTCCGAGGATGCTCTGAACCAGGCCAAAGGCGCCCTGCAGCGCCTGGTAAACGCCCGGGATAATCTGGAGTTTTTGGCCCAGAACGGCACGGACGCGGCGCTGACGGCGGAGGAGGAGGCCTTCCTGGCCTCCCTGGATCCCTACCGGGAGAAGTTCATCGCCGCCATGGAGGACGATTTCAACACCGCGGACGCGGTGAGCGTCATGTTCGAGCTGGTGCGGGAGGTGAACACCGCCACCGGGAAGGAATCCTGCTCGAAGGCCCTGGCGAAGGCCTGCCTGGACCGGCTCCTGGAGCTGGACGGCGTCCTGGGCCTCCTGTATAAGCAGGACGCCGGAGACGATCTGGCCGCCTGGGTGGAGGATCTGATCGCCAAGCGCCAGGAGGCCCGGAAGGCCAAGAACTGGGCCGAGGCGGACCGGATCCGGGACGAGCTGAAGGAAAAGGGCGTCATTCTGGAGGACACCAAGCAGGGAGTCAAGTGGAAAAAAGCCTGACGGAATGATACGGAGCTGTGGGGCGGGAGCATGGCTTCCCGCTTCACAGCCTTGTTTTATGCGCTTATGCTGCAGCGGAGACGAAAGATAGGACGGAAGATTTCACGCCCCCGGGCGTGAGTGACTTTTGCTGCGCGGCAAAAGTCACCAAAAACGCGCCGGGGAACCTTCCGAAAGGTTCCCCCGGACCCCTCCTCCCGGCCAAGGGAGGAACCGCTGCGGCGGTTCCCCACCTTGGATCCCCCCTCCGGGGAAGGAAGGCGGAACATCGGAGGTAAACCTATGTTGAACGGCATTGCCATCGTTGGCCTGAACGGTTCCGGGAAGTCCACCCTCGCCCATACTCTTGCGAAGGAGCTGGGGTATTATGAGATGGACGTGGAGGACTATTATTTCCCGGACCAACGCTCCTCCCGTCGGTCTGCGCTGGAGGGTCTTCCGATCCTCCGGGATGAGGGGGCGGCTTTGCCCTACAGCGTACCGATCCCCAAGCCCGAGGCGGAGGCAGCCATTCTGGCGGACATGGAGAGGCATCCCCGGTTCGTCTTCTCCGGCGTGCGGCTGATCTGGGAACCGCGCATCCTCTCGCATGTCGAAATCGTTTTCTTCCTGCAGGTCCCGAAAGAGGAACGGATCCGCCGGATCCACGAACGGGAGGAAAAACGCTTCGGTCCGAGGGTGCTGCCGGACGGCGACATGTATGCTCAGCAGGCCGCGTTCCTGCGCACCGTCTCCGCCCGGGACGAGAGCACGGTCCTGGACAGCCTGGCCGGACTGACCTGCCCCATCGTCCCTATTGATGGGACGCTGCCGGTTTCCACGATTCTCCGGCAAATGCTGAAAAAGCTCAACTGACGAAGGAGGCGCGCTTATGGACATCCCCCTCACCCCCGCCCAGCGGGAGGCGGTCACCGCCACGGAGGGCTTCATCCGGGTGATCGCCGGGGCGGGCTCCGGCAAGACCCGGGCCCTCACCCACCGTTTCGCCTATCTGGTGAACGACCTGGGGATCCTCCCCGGGAACATTCTCTGCGTCACCTTCACCAACAAGGCGGCGAACGAGATGCGCCAGCGCATCCACAACCTCACCGGGGACAACGACACGGGGTACATCAACACCTTCCACGGCTTCTGCGTCTCCGTCCTCCAGGAGGATATCAGCGCGGTGCAGTACCCCAAGCGCTTCCTGGTGCTGGACAATTCGGACATCGACTCCATGCTCCGGATCATCTACGACGAGCGGGGCCTCACCCTGCGGGACATGACCTTTGCCGCCGCCCGGGACATGATCGAGATCCAGAAGCTCTTCAAGAAGCCGGATTACTACCTGGACCTGATCAACCTCTCTCCGGAGGCCCTGCAGGAGAAATACCGCATGGCCGCCGCCACCCAGGACATCATCTTCTACGGCTACCTCTGCCAGCAGAAGAAATGCTTCGGGCTGGATTACAACGACCTGATCAAGTTCACCCTGTACATCTTCCGGGAGAATGAGGAGATCCGCCTGAAGTGGCAGCAGCGGCTGGAATACATTATGATCGACGAGTTCCAGGATATCGACCAGCTCCAGTATGAGCTGATGGAGGTCCTGTGCGGCTACCATAAGAACCTGTTCATCGTGGGGGACCCGGACCAGACCATCTACACCTGGCGGGGGGCGGACGTGCGCTACCTGCTGGATTTTGACAAACACCATCCGAATACCCGCACCATCCTGATGATGGAGAATTTCCGCTCCACCCCCCAGATCATCGCCGCGGCCAACTCCCTCATCTCCCGGAACGCGACCCGGATCAAAAAGGACCTGATCCCCACCCTGCCGGACGGGGAAAGCGTCCTCTGCCACCACGGGAAGAACGCCGACCAGGAGGCGGAGTGGATCGCCGCCCGGATCCTGGAGCTGGCAGACGCCGGGGAAAAGCTGGGGGATGCGGCGGTGCTGTACCGGGCCCACTACGTCACCCGGAGCCTGGAGGAAGTCTTCCGCCGCCGGAAGCTCCCCTATACCATCTACAGCGGGGTGCAGTTCTACGGCCGGGCGGAGATCAAGGACGCCCTGAGCTATCTGCGCCTCCTGGCCTACCGGGACGATCTGTCCTTCCGCCGGGTGGTGAACACGCCCCGGCGGAACATCGGCGTGAGCCGCATGAAGGTCCTGGAGGAATACGCGGCGGAGGAGAACTGCTCCCTGTATACCGCCCTGGCCCGGCTCCAGGATGACGAGCGCTTCAAAGGCACCGGCGCCCGGAAATTCATCCGTCTGGTGGAGGAGCTGAACGAGAACGCGGAGGGCCGGGCGGTGTCCGAGCTGCTGGGGGACGTGCTGCACCGCAGCGGCTATGAGACCGCCCTGCGCACCGAGGGGAGTCAGGAGCGGCTGGACAACCTGGCGGAGCTCCGGCAGAGCGTCTACGAATATGAGACGGGCTGCGGGGAGGAGGCCACCCTGGAGCACTACCTGGCCCACATCGCCCTGTTCACCAACGCCGACACCCCGGAGAACGCGGGAAAGGTGAAGCTTATGACGGTCCACGCCGCCAAGGGCCTGGAATTTCCCTACGTCTTCCTCTGCGGCATGAACGAGGGGATCTTCCCCTCCCGGAAGATCCGCACCCTCCCCGCCATGGAGGAAGAGCGGCGGCTGGCCTTCGTGGCCTTCACCCGGGCGCAGAAGCGGCTCTTCCTCTCCGAGGGGGAGGGCCGGGGGCTGGACGGCTCCCCCCGCTACCCCTCCCGGTTCATCCTGGACGTGGATCCGGAGCTCATCGAGTACACCCAGCCTCCCCGGGAGGAGCTCATCCGGGAGGCCAGGAGCTATATCGCCGCCAACCAGTCCGCCCTGCCCACGGAGGAGGGGCCGAATACTCTGTCCCCCGGGACCCGGGTCCGCCACCCCATTCTGGGGCCCGGCACGGTGCTGGAGGCGGATCCGGAGCGGGGCGCCCACCTGGTGAGGTTTGACGCCATGGATACTCCCCGGGCCATCGCTTTCCGGGCGAAGCTGGAAATATTGGAGGAATGAAGATGGAACTGAACTGCGGCAGCCGGTATATCCTGCTCCCCGCCGGCTGGAACGCGAAGCCCAAGCGGCTGGTTTTCCGCGACGGGGAAAAGCCGGTGCTGGACCTGGTGGTCTCCCTGGACCCGGATGAGCCGGATTTCCTCTTTCCCGTGGACGTTGCGCGGTTCCGGGGGAAGACCCTGGAGCTCACCTGCGAGCCGGAGGCGCGCTTCACCGTGGAGCAGACGGATGACCCGCCCCTGGACTATTCCGGAAAATACCGTCCCTGGGCCCATTTCACTGCCCGCCGGGGCTGGATCAACGATCCCAACGGCCTGGTGTGGTACCGGGGAAAGTACCGGATGTATTTCCAGCATAATCCCGCCGCCACCACCTGGGAGAACATGCACTGGGGCTCCGCGGAGAGCCCGGACCTGGTCCATTGGCGGGAGCTGGGGGACGTGCTGTTCCCGGACGAGGCCGGGACCATCTTCTCCGGCAGCGGCATCGTGGATCGGGAAAACGTCTCCGGGCTGAAGCAGGAGGAGGAGGATCCCATTCTCTTCTTCTACACCGCCGCGGGGGACACCTCCGAAACCTCCAGGGGAAGGCCCTTCACCCAGAACCTGGCTTACAGCGTCGACGGGGGGAAGACCCTGGTGAAATGGCCGGGGAACCCGGTGATCCCCCAGCTGGCCCATATGAACCGGGATCCCAAGGTGATCCGGTACGAACCGGAGGGCTGCTATATCCTGGCCCTGTATCTGGAGGAGCATGATTTTGCCCTGTTCCGCTCCGACGATCTGCTCCATTGGACGGAGCTCCAGCGCCTGACCCTGCCGGAGGACTGGGAGTGCCCGGATTTCTACCCTCTCCCGGCGGACGGGGATCCGGAAAAACGCCTGTGGGTCTTCTCCGCCGCCTCGGACCGGTACCTCATCGGGACCTTCGACGGCCGCCGCTTCACCCCCCTGGGAGAACCGGGACGGCTGAACTATGGGGACGTGTCCTACGCCGCCCAGTCCTGGTCCGATGAGCCCCGGGGACGGCGGATCCGCTCCGCCTTCATCAAGCAGGTTGTGCCGGGTCAGCCCTTCGGCTGCTGCATGGATCTCCCCCAGGAGATGCGCCTGAAAACCGTGAACGGCGCTCTGCGCCTCTGCGCCTGGCCCGCCCCGGAGGTCGAAGGTCTGTACCGGAGCGCGCAGGCGCTGGAAGACCTGCCCCTGGACCCGGCGGAGCCGGTGAAGCTTCCGGTAAAGAGCAAGGCCTGCGACCTGGAGCTGGAATTCCCGGCGGATACCGCCCTCTCCCTCTCCCTCTTCGGTCTGGAGCTTCGCTATGATGCGGGCGTCCTCACCTGCGGGGAAAAGAGCGCCCCCGTGACCGGAGAAGCCGGGACCGTCCGCCTGCGGATCCTCTTCGATACCCTCAGCGCGGAGATCTTCGCGGATTCCGGCAGCGTGTTCCTGGGCATGGGGTACATCCAGGACCGGAGCCTGGATACCCTCCGCCTCACTGGCTCCGGCACGGTCCGCCGCCTGGCGCTTCGGGAGCTGGGGCAGTTCTGGGAGGAATAAACCGCTCTGCGGCTGACCGTAGATGCAATGGCGGCCTGCAGAGCCTATCGTCCGAACGCTGGAGTATCCAGATTAAGATTCCCCCGTCCTTCGTAAAACCCCCGCAAAACCCCGGGGAAGATCCAATGGAGGGGCCCGCAGGCCCCTCCTTGGCCGTAGGGAGGGATTCCAAAGGGGACCGTCTCGGAACAGGTCCCCTTTGGCGATCCTTTGGTTCCTTTCCCATCGCGGGGAAAGGAACGCCTCGCCGGCGAGGCGGCTTAAGACAGGGATAACTGTCTCATCTATCGTACGGGTCCATGAACTTTCCTCATCCGTCTGGCGACTGATGAGGGGTACTCACGCCCCCCGCTTGCGGTGGGTCCCCTCGTGCAGTTTGACGGGCTGCTGCGCCAAAAAGCAGCAGCCCAATCATTTATTTATATGCCTATTTATATACCGAATTAAAGTTTACAGTTTCTTTTCATTTCCCGTTTTTTCCCTTTGCGAGACTTGCAAAACCCAGCATTTTCCGGTATAACACGAAAGGTTTGGCCTTTGCCCGCTTTCCCAATGGCGGGCGGCTCCCCGCCGGGTCCCAATACCGGCGGAGGGAACGGCCAGAGCTCCGCTGCGGCAAAAGGGCTGCGTTGGCCCTTCTCCCGCATGTCCCGCGCCCGGGCATCACCTCTCCCCCGGGTCTGTCCACCCCTCGGAAAGGAGGGAACTGTTTTGCGCAAGCTTTTATCCTATCTCAAGCCCTATCGGGGCAGGATCGCCCTGGCCACCCTCCTGATGGCAATCTCGGCGGTCTGCGATCTGCTTCTGCCCACGCTCATGTCCGACGTGCTGGACAAGGGCGTCTACGGCGCGGCGGAAGCCGATACCTTCGGCTACATCCTCAAAACCGCGGCCTGGATGCTGGGGCTTTCCCTGGCGGGCCTGGCCTCCGTCTGCGGCGGCTACTGGGTGGTCTACCGGGTCATCGCCGGGTATACCCAGGACCTCCGCTCCGCCCTCTTCCGCAAGGTCCACACCATGACCCTGGAGGAGGTGGGGAAGATCGGCACCTCCAACCTGGTGACCCGCTCCACCCACGACGTGGCCACCCTCACGGATGTGATCGCCATGCTCTGCGGCGGCATCCTCATCATCCCCCTGATGTTCCTGGGCGGCGTCTTCCTCTGCATGCGGAAGGACGTTTTCCTCTCCCTGGTGATCCTCTGCGCCGTACCGCTCCTGATCGGCGCGGGGATGCTCATGAGCAAGAAGATCGAGCGTCTCTGGGAGATCTCCGACGATTACTGCGACAAGCAGAACGACCTGGTCCGGGAACGGCTGCGGGGCATCCGGGTCATCCGGGCCTTCAACCGGGAGCGTCTGGCCCACGAGCGGATCACCGACGCCACCCGCACCATGGCGGACAACATCATCCGCGCCAACGTGCGCATGGAGATCATCGACCCCGCGGCGGCCTTCGTGCTGAACGGAGCGGCCCTGCTGGTGGTCTTCCTGGGCGGCGTCCGTATGGAACGGGGCTCCGGCCTCACCGCCGGCGACGTTTTCGCCATCATCCAGTATATCGGCATCATTCTGGGGGCCATCGTCTCCGTTTCCTATGACATCGTCATGCTGCCCCACGTGCGGGTGGCGGTGCGCCGTCTGAGCCAGATCACCGAATCCACCGATCTGGAGGACGACCGGCCTCCCGCGGGGCTGACCTTCTCCGGGGCCATCGACCTGGACCACGTGAGCTTCACCTATCCCGGCAGCTCCCTCCCCGCCCTGACGGACGTGGATATGCACATCAAGGCGGGAGAATGGGTCTCCGTCATCGGGGGCACCGGCTCCGGCAAGACCACGCTGGCGGAGCTGCTGCTGGCCTTCCGGACGCCCACGGAGGGGGCCCTGCGCTTCGACGGACAGGACGCCGCCGGTATTTCCCCCAAGGATATCCGGGACAACGTGAGCTGTTCTCTGCAGAAGTCCATGCTCTACGCCGGCACCGTGGCGGAGAACCTCCGCATGGGCAAGCCCGACGCCAGCGACGAGGAGCTGTGGGCCGCCCTGGAGCTGGCCCAGATCGCGGACTTTATCCGGGAGCAGCCCGATGGGCTGAACTTCCGGCTGGAGCCTGCGGCCACCAACGTCTCCGGCGGTCAGAAGCAGCGCATTGCCATCGCCCGGGCCCTCCTCAAGGAGGCCTCCATCTACATCT
>JAFZVM010000044.1 GCA_017617795.1 Oscillospiraceae bacterium | reverse complement strand
AGCTGCGAACCGTTTCGAGCCCGAGGACGCTGCGGCGATAACTGTATTTTTGGGCAGAAATGAAGTCCGCCCAAAAATGGCAAGGGATTTGTCAAGGACTTTTATCACCAAGCGCAATAACGGCAAAACAAATCGCGGAGCGTCTTGCTGCTTGACAATCCGCTTCTGTATGGTATAATGAAGACGCAAAAGGGCGCTGCACATGGCGGTTAGCCCCTTATACAGTCAATCAAAATGTTGACCGCTCGGGTGCCAGCCGGGCGGTCAACGCACATTTGGGGATATGTACATCAAGATCAAAAAGACCAGGATGAGGCATATCAGAAAACGAAGGAGTTTCCTCCACCGCTCTTTCCGCATGCGCATCACCCCCTTTATCAGGGAGTGGCTAACCGCCTTTGTATGTACAGCGCGCCTTTCGCCGGGACGGACCCGGTGGCCCCTTGCGGGGTTAGCCGTATTATAGGCTGTGTGTTGTGCCTTGTCAATTCTTTGTGTCATGGCAAAGAAAGCGCACGGTGGCCGCAGGCCATACCACCGCCTGCAGGGGTCCCCAAAAAGCCTGCTTTGTGGGGAGAGGAGGAGCAGCGGAATGAGCAAGCCCTGCCGCATGCGGCGGGGCGAGGGATATGGAGCTTGCGACGACGAGGTGGTGAGTAAGTGCGCTCTTAACAGAAAGAAACTGCGGAGTGTTCCGACAGACCGGGGCACTCCGCGTATCGTTCTTCTTAGATCTGCGTCAGGCTGAACGGCGAACCCAGCACTATTCAGGCAAAAACTCCTCAGCCATCCAATAACCATCCATCCAATTGCCGTCGGTGCGGTAATACCGAACGCTTACGGTACCATCCTCCAGCTGTCGTTCAATCACGTAAACCTGGCCAATCTCCGTTACAAAGGGGAGGGTCAGGAAATAGCTCCCCGTAAGCGGGCAGTTCTGAAAATCTTCATAGGCGTCTATGAGCTTCCAAAAGCGCCGGGGAGCATAGCCGGACTGGTAAGATGCGGTCATCCCGCCATACTCAGCAGAATACTCCCGGCCGGATACCGTGAGGATCTCCATTTCCGGCGGACAGGTCTTTATCTCGATCGCATCAGGGTACAGGCTCAAAAGCCGATCCAACATGGTAACGTACTCCGGGAAAGGTCGGGCACCGTCATCCCCGTTTATGTGAAAGCAACCGAAAATGCCCATCACGTCCCTGCCGCCCAATGCGTCAAATACGGCTGTGAAGTTTTCTGCCAGGCACTCATCCCGGTACTGAGCAGCCGCATAGGGGGGAGATTTCTTGTTGGAATAGGTCCTGCCCTGGGAAAGGCACTCCCGGGCCTGGGCATAGCTCGGATCATCCTGAAGTCCCTCCGCATCCAGCAGATGGATATACCGCCAGCCCAGGTCCGAGTCCGTTCCGATGTCCACACCGTGAAAAACGGTCTCAGGGCAGGTTTCCTTGAGTACTTGAAAGAAAGCGCGGTGATAGGGTGTGTCCCACAGGGTTCCCTGATAATCCATAAACAACTGATCCAGGATATCATCGCTTTCCGCCCGCATCCATCGGTTCAGGTATTCCGACGTGTAACATGGGGTTTCCAAAATGAGGTCGCGCATACCTCGCCCGTAGCACTCTGTCCACAAAGCAAGCTCCCGCTCATAATGGAGCTGGTTGCCGTGAAATTCCCCGTAAAGAAGGATCCTCCCGTTTTTTAACGACTCCGGAACATCGTTTCTCTCAGGCTCAGATTTGGAGGCGGGTTCCTCCTGGGGAGGCTGAAGCTCCGTTGTGGACGGTGAGGGTGAGAAGGGTGTCTGGACCGGTGCCGCCGTTTCCCGGAGGGCAGGCGCTTGACCGACGGTCTGCCGGTTTCCGCATGCGGAAAAGGCTGCACAGAACAGCAGAGCAAGAACTATACTTACCCAACGTCGCACGCAGTCCGCCTTCTTTCGGCATTTTGATTGTGACAGCCGGTTCCTTTTTAACAAATCAATATCTGTTCTGACATGAATGACTCTTAGTTTCCGCTTACCGGCCTTGTCGCATCAAGGATACCACATTCATTGGTTCCTTTCCATATCGTTTTCCACTGCAAATCAGCTCAGGCTGTAGAGTTTCTTCCTATTCTTTCAGATCTCTTGCAAATTTGAAAGATGATTTCTTCCTTTACAAATCACATCCTGATTCTGATCATCTTCGCGGCTTCCGAGCCGCGAACTCTGCGAGGCTATTGATACTTTGTCTACAGCCTGACGGGCCTGCCGATTCCGGCAGGCCCGTTTTTTGTTCCTTCCTCAGGCGATGGTGTTGGGATCGGCAAATTCGCCAATGGCTCCCAGGCAGGCGCTGGTGAGATGGTCCCCGGAGCAGCCGTAGAAGCAGCCGATATCGTGCATCCTGGCGAGGTCGATGAGGAAGATGGCCTGGATGCCCACCTGCCGCTCCTCCACGAAGCTGAAGAGATACAGGCCGTCCCGGATCTTCACATAGTCCGCCGGGTTGGTGGCCATCCAGGTTCCCATGGCGGTGAGGTTCTGATAGGTATAATAGATGTCGCAGTTATAGATATGCTTGATCTTGATGATCTTGGGGCTGTATTCCCAGATGATGCTCTTGCCCAGCAGCTCCGTGGTGAAGCCGTGGAGCTCGCCGCCGGCAAAATCCCCCTCCAGACGGCCGAAGTAAAAGTCCCGGTCCACATCGATATTGGAGTATTCCGTGCCCACCTTGGCGTCCACCACGGTGGCGCAGCCGGATTTCATATCCGGGATCAGGGTGATCTGCCGGGAGGTGGCGTAGCCGGGCACCAGGAAGTTCACGAAATAGACCTCATGGTCCAAGGTCTTCACGTTGCAGAAGCAGCGCTTCTCCTCTTCCCCTTCCTCCTTGAACCACACCTCGTTCAGGGCGGTGAAGCGGAAATCATAGTTTTTCTCCTCCCCCCGGAAGGCCAGGGTTTTTCCCACCAGCTCATCCGTATCCGGCGGGGTATAGGGACCCGCCAGGGGAGAATGGCTGTACTTTTCCGGATCCCCGGCATACTCCGCCACGATCTTCTCCACCGTCTCCCTGGGCACGTCCAGGTTGAACTTCCGATAATACCGTTTCTTATTGCGCATGTTGATCCTTCCTTCCTTTTGATTCGTTTTTCTGCCCTCAGTATAGGCTCCGCGGACCCCGGCTGTCAACCGGTGAGAAGGGATCTCCCGCCGCTTCGGAACAGGGGCTGAAAGGGGCAAAAGAGCGGATTTCTATACGGATTTGCAGTTGAAACAGGGGGTCGTTTGTGGTATGATATATAATAATGTATACATTCGATCTCCATGCCCCTTCGGAGGCAGAAAGAAATAAAGGAGGACCTACCCTTGAATTCCGCCAGCGACGTATGGCAGGCCGTATTAAAGCTGCTGGAGCAGCACCTGTCCCCCACCGCGATCAGCACCTGGTTCAGCGACTGCCAGGTGGTGGAGCTGCTGGATAACCGCCTCATTCTGCATACCCCCTCTGAATTCAGTCAGAATATCATCATGACCCGCTACCTGGATCTGGTGAAGGATGCTCTGAAAGAGATCTTCGCCGCCGATTTCGACGTTCAGGTCATCGGGGACGAGGAACTGGCCCGGCGGATCAACCGCCAGCCCCCCCTGCGCCAGGAATTTCTGGGGGGCGATCAGTTCACCTTCGATAAATTCGTAGTGGGCCCCACCAACCGGATCGCCTATGCCGCCGCCCTGGCGGTTTCCCAGAATCCCGCCACGAAGTACAACCCCCTGTTCATTTACGGGGACTCCGGCCTGGGCAAGACCCATCTGCTGTACTCCATCGCCAACGCCCTGCGCATCTCCCGGCCGGATTTCCGCATCGTATATATCAAGGGGGACGACTTCACCAACGAGCTCATCAACGCCATCCAGACCGGAAGCAACAGCGAATTCCGGGAAAAATTCCGCATGGCGGACCTTCTCCTGGTGGACGACATCCAGTTCATCGCCGGAAAGATCCAGACCCAGGAGGAGTTTTTCCATACCTTCAACGCCCTGTACGAATCCGGACGGCAGATCGTCCTCACCTCCGACCGGGCGCCCAAGGACATGCTCCGGCTGGAGGATCGGCTGAAATCCCGTTTTGAGGGCGGCCTCATGGTGGACGTGCAGCCCCCCGACTACGAGACCCGGGTGGCCATCCTGAAGAACAAAGCCGCCCGCATGGGCATCCCCCTGGCGGAGGAAGCCTGCATCTATATTGCCGAAAACATTAAATCCAACATCCGGCAGATCGAAGGGATCCTCAAAAAGATCCAGGCCTATCTGGAGCTGGAGCGCGCCGAAAACCTGGATATGGACCTGGTGGAGAACATCACCAAGGAGGTCATCCGCAGCGAGCGCTCCTACACCCCCGAGTATATCGTGGAGAAGACCGCCTCCTTCTACGATCTCAGTCCGGAGGACATCCTGGGCAAAGGCAAGACCAAGAACATCGCCGCCGCCCGCCAGATGGCCACCTACCTGATGCGGAAGCTCACCACCCTCACCCTGGAGGAGATCGGCGGCGTACTGAACCGGGACCATTCCACCATCCTCCATTCCATCCGGAAGATCGAGGAATCCGTCAATACGGACGCCTCCCTCAGCGACACCGTCCGGGACATCACCGCAAATATCATGAACAAATGATCTCCCGCTCCCCCGCCGGTTTTCCACAAAACGCTCCAATTTCCATCCCTTTCCCTGTGGATCCTTTTTTATCAGTTTTTTCCTGTGGAAAACCCGGGTATTTATCCACATTTCTCCCTTCGCCGCAAATCGCGCAGCCATGCGGTTTTCCCGAGTTATCCACCGTTTTTTCGTCCTATCTCTACTAAAACTAAAAACCTATCCTATATATCCTGTATCTTTGACTCGCGCATTACTCATCACACACTGCCGCCGGACGGAGCTTTCCGTCCGCAGGAAGGAGCATTAATATGAAATTCAGCTGTGATCGGAGCCTCCTGCTGGCCGGTCTTACCATCTCCGCAAGAGCCGCAGCGGCCAAAAGCACCATCCCCGCCCTGGAGGGCCTCCTGCTGACGGCAACGGAGGACGAACTCACCATCACCGGCTATAACCTGAAGACCGGCGTCCGTACCCGGGTCCCGGCAGACATTGCGGAAGAAGGAAGCATCGTTCTCAACGCCCGCCTCTTCGGGGACATCGTCCGGAAAATGTCGGACAGCTATCTGAAGCTGGAGAGCGACTCCGGCCTGCTGGTCAAACTCACCTGCGGACGGAGTTCCTTTGAGATCATGGGCTCCAATGCGGAGGATTTCCCCGAGCTCCCCACTGTGGAGGAAGAGAATACCTTCCACATCCAGGAGAAGAAGCTGAAGGCCATGATCGACCAGACCCTTTTCGCCGTCAGCACCAACGAATCCCGGCCCGTCCACACCGGCAGCCTGTTCGAAGCGGAGGGCAAGGTCCTGACCGTGGTGAGCGTGGACGGTTTCCGTCTGGCCCTGCGCCGGGAGGAGCTGGAGGAAGCTGTGAGCGACAGCCGCATTTCCTTCGTGGTCCCCGCCGCCGCCCTCACCGAGGTGGGACGGATCGCCGGTGCGGACAGCGAGGACAGCGCCTCCATTCACTTGGGCAGCCGCCATATCCTGTTCAACATCGGGGACAGCGAAGTCATCTCCCGGAAGCTGGAGGGAGAATTCCTGGATTACAGGAAATCCATCCCCGCCTCCGCAAAATACGAGCTTCTTGGTCAGCGGCGGGAGCTGCTGGACTCCTTCGAGCGGGTCAGCCTCATCATCAGCGAGAAATACAAGAGCCCCATACGCTGCCGCTTCGGAGACGGCTTCCTGGATCTCACCAGCGCCACCGCCCTGGGCAAGGCCTCGGACCAGTGCCCCCTGAAGGGAAACGGAGAAGATCTGGAGATCGGCTTCAACAACCGCTACATGCTGGACGCCCTCCGTGCGGCCCCTGTGGATGAGCTAAAGCTGCAGCTTTCCTCCGGCGCTTCCCCCTGCATCCTCCTTCCCGGAGACGGGACGGACAGCTTCCTCTATCTCATCCTCCCCGTGCGGATCCGCAGCGAGGTCTGATCCGTGGAGGAGACGAGGATTCATATCGACACGGAATTCATCCGTCTGGACGCCCTGCTGAAATATGCCGGTCTGGTTCAGACCGGCGGCGAAGCCAAGCTCCGGATCCAGGGGGGCGAAGTACGGGTGGACGGAGAGATCTGCACGCAGCGGGGCAAAAAACTCCGGCCCGGCAGCGTGGCTGAGCTGGAAGGCCGCCGCCTTCGGGTGGAAGCATGATCCTCAACTCCCTGGAGCTGCTGGGCTTCCGCAGCTATCATTCCGCCTCCTGCTCCTTCGACCCGGGGATCAACATTATCGCCGGGATCAACGCTCAGGGAAAGACGAATCTGCTGGAGGGGGTATACTATCTATCCGGGGCCCGCTCCTTCCGCACCCGGACCGACCGGGAGCTGATCCGTCTGGAGGAGGACGAGGCAGCCATCCGGGGCGCCATTGTCTCCGGCGGCCGGGAACAGCTCATCGATATCTACCTCAGCCGCCGGGAACGGAAGAAGATCTTCCTGAACGGCGTGAAACAGAAGAACGCTTCCGCCCTCTCCGGCCGGTTCTGCTGCGTCCTCTTTTCCCCGGAGGATCTGGAACTGGTCCGGGGAGGACCTGCGGAAAGACGAAAATACATGGATCTGGCCATTTCCCAGCTCCGGCCCCAGTACGCCCAGACCCTGGGGGAATTCCAGAAGGTCTATGGGGAAAAAGCCCGTATCCTGAAGGACTGGCGGGAACGCCCCGACCTGCTGGAGGTGCTGGACGATTACAGCCTGAGCCTGGCCCGGCTGGGAGCTGTGCTCATCCGATACCGGGCGGCCTGGTGCCGCCGGGCGGGAGAGGCGGCGGAACGCCTCCACGGGGAGATCTCCGGCCGGGATGAAAAGCTGCGGGTGGGCTACACCACCGTGAGCAGCATCGAAGACCCCCTGGATCTGACCCCGGCCCAGCTGCTGGAAACCCTGCTCCTGCACCAGGAAAAGCACCGCCAGGCGGAGCTGGATTCCGGGCTGTGCCTTTCCGGCGCCCACAAGGACGACTTGAAGCTGGAGATCGGCGGCCTCCCGGCGGGGAAGTACGCCTCCCAGGGCCAGGCCAGGACCGCCGCCCTCGCCCTGAAGCTGGCGGAATGGGAGCTGGCCCGCTCCGATCTGGGGGAGTCCCCCGTCCTGCTGCTGGACGACGTGCTCAGCGAGCTGGACGGCCTCCGGCAGGATTACGTTCTGAACTCCATCGGCGGAGGCCAGGTGCTCATCACCTGCTGCGCCTCCGAGGAGGTACGCCGGAAGACCGGCGGAAAGCTCATCTACGTGGAAGGAGGGAAACTGCGGGAATGTACCTCTACCTAGGACAGAATCGCGTGGTCTCCAAGGGCGACGTGATCGGGGTCTTCGACCTGGACAACTGCACCTCCACCCGCATCACCCGGGATTATCTCACCCGGGCGGAAAAGCGGGGCCGGGTGGAAGACGTCTCCGCCGGAGCCCTGCCCAAGAGCTTCGTCCTCTGCGCCGCCGAGCGGCGGCTCCACGCCCCTACGAGGGTCTATCTGGCCCAGCCCAATCCCGCCACTTTGCTGAAGCGGTGGAACCAAAATACGCTTACCTTCAATGGTTGACAGGGAGAATCTCATGGATTTCAACAAGGAAACGGAAGTAAACAGGAACGCGGAAGCCTACGACGCCTCGCAGATCCAGGTATTGGAGGGTCTGGAGGCGGTCCGTCTGCGTCCGGGCATGTACATCGGCTCCACCAGCTCCAGCGGTCTGCACCACCTGGTGTACGAGATCGTGGACAACGCCATCGACGAAGCCCTGGCGGGCTTCTGTCACCATATCACGGTGACCATCGAGGCGGGGAACGTGATCCGGGTGGAGGACGACGGCCGGGGCATCCCCGTGGACGTGCAGGAGCAGACGGGAAAGCCTGCCCTGGAGGTGGTATACACCGTCCTCCATGCCGGCGGAAAGTTCGGCGGCGGGGGCTACAAGGTCTCCGGCGGCCTCCACGGCGTGGGCGCCAGCGTGGTGAACGCCCTTTCCGAATGGCTGGAGGTGGAGGTCCACCGGGGCGGGAAGATCTACCAGATGAAGTTCAGCCGGGGAGACAAGACCCAGGACATGAAGATCATCGGCGAGACGGACCGCACCGGCACCACCGTGCGCTTCAAGCCGGATCCCCAGATGTTCGAGGATACGGTATACGACTATGAGATCATCCATGATCGCATGCGGGATCAGGCCTTCCTGAACGCGGGCCTGCGCATCTCCATCTTCGATGAACGGCCGGAAAACGCGTCTCTTCCGGAGGAAGCCCGGCGGGACTCCATGTGCTACGAGGGAGGCATCCGGGAGTTCGTCACCTACCTGAACCGAACGAAGCAGCCCCTGCACCAGGACGTGATCTACGTGGCCGGCGTCCGGGAGGACAGCGAAGCGGAGATCGCCCTCCAGTGGAACGACAGCTACAACGATTCCATTATTTCCTTTGCCAATAATATCAAGACCCCCGGCGGCGGCATGCACGAGACGGGCTTCAAAACCGCCCTCACCCGGGTGATCAACGCCTACGGAAAGAAGACCGGCCTGCTGAAGGAAGGGGAGAGCCTCTCCGGCGAGGACTGCCGGGAGGGCATGACCGCGGTCATCTCCGTCAAGCTCACCAATCCCCAGTTCGAGGGTCAGACCAAGGACAAGCTGGGCAACAGCGAGATGCGCACCCTGGTGGACGGCATCCTGCAGGAAAAGCTCACAGAGTTCCTGGAGGAGAATCCCCAGGTTGGGAAGACCGTCATGGACAAGGCCCTCACCGCCTCCCGGGCCCGGGAAGCCGCCCGGAAGGCCCGGGAGAGCATCCGCAACAAGAGCGGGCTGGAGTCCGGCGGCATGCCGGAGAAGCTCCAGGACTGCAATGAAAAGGACCCCGCCCTGTGCGAGATCTATATCGTGGAGGGCGACTCCGCAGGAGGCTCCGCCATCCAGGGCCGGGATTCCCGCTTCCAGGCCATCCTTTCCATGTGGGGCAAGATGCTGAACGTGGAAAAGGCCCGGGCGGACAAGATCTACCGGAACGAAAAGCTCCAGCCCGTCATCACCGCCCTGGGAGCCGGGATCGGGGAGGATTTCAACCTGGAGAAGCTCCGGTACCACAAGGTCATCATCATGGCGGATGCCGATGTGGACGGCAGCCATATCCGCACCCTGCTTCTCACCTTCTTCTTCCGCTATATGCGCCCCCTGATCGAGAACGGCTACGTGTACTCTGCCGTGCCGCCCCTGTACAAGCTCACCCGGGGAAAGACCCAGCGGGTGGCCTACTCCGACGAGGAGCGGGACCGGGTATCCGCCGAGATGCGGGGGGACAATCCCAACGCCAAGATCGAGATCTCCCGGTACAAAGGCCTGGGCGAAATGAGCAAGGACGAGCTCTGGGAGACCACCATGGATCCGGAACGGCGCACCCTGCGGCGCATCACCCTGGGAGACGCCATCCAGACGGACCAGATCTTCTCCCTCCTCATGGGGGAGGAAGTGGAGCCCCGCCGGGCCTGGATCGAAACCAACGCCAAATACGTCAGCAATCTGGATATTTAAAGGGGGTCGGGGACTTTGGCACACAACAGAAGCTATAAACCGGAGGACATCGCGTTCCCCGATCAGGTCATCACCGAATCCGAGCTTTCCCGGGAAATGCAGACCAGCTATATCGACTACGCCATGTCCGTCATCGTGGGCCGGGCCCTGCCGGACGTGCGGGACGGGCTGAAGCCCGTACACCGGCGGATCCTGTACTCCATGTACGAGAGCGGTCTGACCCACAACAACCCCTATAAGAAATGCGCCACCGCCGTGGGCGACGTGCTGGGCAAATATCACCCCCACGGGGACGCCAGCGTGTACGACGCCCTGGTGCGCATGGGGCAGGATTTCTCCATGCGGAACATGCTCATCGACGGCCACGGCAACTTCGGCTCCGTGGACGGGGATCCCCCCGCCGCCTACCGGTATACGGAGGCCCGCATGTCCCGCATCGCGGACGAGATGCTCCGGGATATCGAGAAGGAAACGGTGGACTGGGACCCCAACTTCGACGAGAGCCGGAAGGAGCCCCGGGTGCTGCCCAGCCGCTTCCCCAATCTGCTGGTAAACGGCTCCAGCGGCATCGCCGTGGGCATGGCCACCAGCATCCCGCCCCATAACCTGCGGGAAGTCATCAACGCCGTCATCTGCCTCCTGGACGATCCGGATGCAGGGGTCATGGAGCTCATGGAGCACATCCAGGGGCCGGACTTCCCCACCCGTGGCATCATCATGGGCAGAGCCGGCATCCGCGCCGCCTATGCCACGGGAAAGGGCAAGGTGGTGGTCCGGGCCAAGGCGGAATTTGAGGAATTCAACAAGGACCGGATCCGGATCATCGTCAACGAGCTGCCCTACCAGGTGAACAAGCGCCAGCTTATCAAGAACATCAAGGAGCAGGTGCAGGAGAAACGGCTGGAGGGCATCAGCGACCTGCGGGACGAGTCGGACCGGAACGGCATGCGCATCGTCATCGAGCTGAAGCGGGACGCGAATCCTCAGGTGGTGCTGAACCGCCTCTATACCCAGACCCAGCTCCAGAGCAATTTCTCCATCATCATGCTGGCCCTGGTGAACGACCAGAGCCAGCCCAAGGTGCTGAACCTGAAGGAGATGCTGGAGGAGTATATCTCCTTCCAGGAGGACGTCATTCTCCGGCGCACCCGCTTCGATCTGCGGAAGGCCCAGGAGCGGGCCCATCTGCTGGAAGGCCTGCTCATCGCCCAGGACAACATCGACGAGGTCATCCACATCATCCGCACCGCCTATGACGACGCGAAGGAGAAGCTCATGGAGCGCTTCGGCCTGGACGACGTACAGGCCCAGGCCATCCTGGATATGCGTCTGAAGCAGCTCCAGGGCCTGGATCGGGAAAAGCTGGCGGCGGAATACCGGGAGCTGGAGGAGCGCATCGACTATTACCGCCGTCTCCTGGAAAGCAGGGAAATGCTGCGGGACGTGCTGAAGGACGAGCTCAGCGCCATCCGGGATAAATACGGAGACGACCGGCGCACCGAGATCCAGGACGTGGAGGATGAGATCGACATCGAGGACCTGATCGACGAGGAGCTCTGCGTCTTCACCATCTCCCGGGCGGGCTACATCAAGCGCATCCCCGCGGAGACCTACCGGGTGCAGAAGCGGGGCGGCAAGGGAGTCACGGGCATGACCACCAAGGAGGAGGACAGCGTGGACTCCATCTTCACCGCCTCCACCCATGATCAGCTCCTGCTCTTCACCAGCCGGGGCCGGGTATTCATGCGCAAGGGCTACGTCATCCCCGAGGCGGGAAGGACCGCCAAGGGCACCAATATCGTGAACATCATCCCCGCGGAGCCGGGAGAGACCCTTTCCGCCGTTCTGCATATGGCGGCCATGCCCCCGGATCGCTTCCTCACCTTCGTCACCCGGAAGGGCACGGTGAAGCGCATGCGCTTCGAGGAGCTGAAAAACCTGAAAAACGTGGGCATCCGGGCCCTGACCCTGGATGAAGAGGACGAGCTGATCAAGGTGCTGAACACCTCCGGGGAGGATTATATCCTCATCGCCACCCATGAAGGCAAAGCCATCTGCTTCCGGGAGACGGATATCCGCACCATGGGCCGCACCGCCGCCGGCGTCCGGGGCATCCGCCTGCGGGAGGGGGACTGGTGCGTAGGCGCCGTTTGCTGCGGCGAGGAGGACATGCTCCTGACCGTGACGGAGAACGGCTGCGGCAAGAAGACCCCGGTGAGCGAATACTGCCGCCTGGGGAGCGAGCCTCAGCACCGGGGCGGCATGGGCCTGAAAAACTGCCCCATCACGGAGAAGACCGGCAAGGTGGCGGGCATCGCCCTGGTATCCCCGGAGGATCATCTGCTGCTCATGAGCAGCGACGGCGTGGTCATCCGCATGAACGCGGACGATGTGAACGTATACAGCCGCGCCGCCCAGGGCGTACGGGTCATGCGCATCCCCGAGGGGGCCAGGATCATCGGTCTCACCGTGGCCGCGCCGGAGCAGGAGGAGGACAGCGAGGAAAGCCCGGAAACGCCGGCGACCGAACCGGAAGCCTGAAATGAAGGCGGTGGAGATCTACACGGACGGCGCCTGCAGCGGCAATCCCGGCCCGGGGGGCTGGGCGGCGATCCTGCGCTATGGCAGCCGGGAAAAGGTCCTTTCCGGCGGCGAAGCGGAAACCACCAACAACCGTATGGAGCTCACCGCCGCCATCCGGGGACTGAAGGCCCTGCGTGAGCCCTGCGCCGTCACCCTGTACAGCGATTCCCGCTATCTGGTGGACGCGGTGAACCGGGGCTGGGCCCGGGGCTGGCGGGAACGGGGCTGGATGCGGACAAAAAAGGAACCCGCCAAAAACCCGGAGCTGTGGCAGGAGCTTCTGGAGCTTCTGGACCGGCATCAGACGGAGATCCGCTGGGTAAAGGGCCACGCCGACGACGCCATGAACGCCCGCTGCGACGCCCTGGCGGTGGCGGAGAGCCGGAAATTTGCGGATCCGGATAAGGTCTGAGGCCGCGGAAAGGAACGGGGAAAGAGAGCCAATAGATCGCATGCGATAAGTTTGCAAAAAGTTCACATTTGGATGGCAATATATGCATAAATTTTCCGAAAAATCGCTTGCAATACAGAGAATCCCTTGATATAATGCTCCAACAAGCACGGATTTCGTGTTTTAACGTAATAATGCAAGAGGATAACATACGAGGACTCCCGGAGTATATACCCACCCACCTGGGCCGAAGCGTATGGAATGCGAAAGGAGAATGGAAATGGTCGAACTTTCCGCTGCCGAGAAGAAGGCGATGTGTGAGGAGATGACCGCGCATCTGCCCAAGATCCGCAAGCTGCTGAGCCTGACCCAGGCGGATTTGGGCAACCTCACCGGGCTGAGCCGGGTCACGATCTCCCAGATCGAAAGCGGCAAGGTCCAGATGACTTGGCTGCACCTGAACGCCATCATGTTCATCTGCACCGTGAATCGCCGCAGCAAGGAGTATATCTTTGCCAACAACATCCTGGGACCCAGGTATCTGCAGTTCGTTCAGGGGAAGGATGAAAACATTCCGCCGGATTACAACGTCACCGTGCGCACTGAAATGATCAAGGCATACCAGGAAATGCTAAAAAACCAAACTCGATCTGAAGAATAAATAATAATTCAAGGCCGACCGGGAATTATCCCGGCCGGCCTTTTCTATATTGGATTCTGATGATCAGAACGAGGAGAAGCTTATCCCCTCAGCTCCGTATATCTGCCCTCT
>JAFZVM010000043.1 GCA_017617795.1 Oscillospiraceae bacterium | reverse complement strand
GACGGACGGCTCATCAGCATCCGCATCAGCGACTACGCCTGGATGGAGAAGGAGATCCGTTGGGAGGAGACCGGGACCACCCGGGAGGAGGCCGGAAAGGTCAACCGGGTGCATGAGTTTCCCGCGGGCGTGGGGCGGAAGGGCCAGGAGAGCCTGTGATCCCCGGCTGCCGCCGGGAAGCGGAAAGGGGAAAGGCTGGACATCGATCTCCGCCTCTGATATAGTATCATAGTTAAGCGCTGAATTCCCCAAAACGGTCAGCAGCGGAGTTTTTCCTTGAAATTGCGGGAAATTCATGAACTATTCACATTCTGTCGATATAATGTCCGAAGTGAAAATAGCCGCATCCGAAAGGGAGCGGCAACCAGCGCGAAAGGACGGTCCATATGAAGTTTCGTGAATGGCTGATCAAAGTGATGGCAGGGAGAAACGGCACGGATCAGCTGTGCCGGTTCCTGTCTGTTTCCACCATAGTCTTTTTGCTGCTATCCCTTCTCATTCGGGGCACGGGCCTTAGCAGTTTGTTTTGGGTCCTGGGGCTTCTCTGCTTCTTCTGGGGCGTTTTCCGGAGCTTTTCCCGGAATCTGACCCGGCGGCGGGCGGAAAACGAAGCCTATCTTCGGCTCACCGGAAAGGTGCGCGGACGCTTTGGCGGCGCCATGAGCCGGTTCCGCCAGCGGAAGGACTATCGTTTCTACCGCTGCCCCTCCTGCGGGACCTGGCTTCGGGTCCCCCGGGATAAAGGCCGCCTGCAGATCACCTGCCGTCAGTGCGGCGAGCGGTTCACCCGCAAGACCTGACCAGGAAGCAAAGACGGAAAGGAATCCGGAACGATGAACGACCCTTATCAGGTGCTGGGCGTATCCAGGTCGGCCAGCGACGAGGAGATCAAGGCGGCTTACCGGAAGCTGGCGCAGCAGTACCATCCGGATCTGCACCCCGGAGACGCCGACGCGGCCCAGAAGATGAAGGAGATCAACGCGGCCTACGATCAGATCAAGAATCCCGATGCCTGGCAGAGCGCCGCCGGAACGGCAAGCCAGACGCAGCAGCAGACTTATCGGGATCCTTTCAGCGGCTGGAGCTACAACACCTATACCTACGGGAACAGGAGGACCGATCCCGGGGTGGAGACCGATCCCCGGATCCGCTCCGCCCGGGCCTTCAACCAGAGCCGTCAGTTCCATGAGACCATCCGGGTGCTGGAGCAGATCGATCCTGCCATCCGGGGAGCGGAGTGGTATTATCTGGCGGCCGTGGCTCACTACGGCCTGAACAACCAGGTCACCGCCCTGCGCTATGCCCGTACGGCGGTGCAGATGGATCCGTACAACGCCGAGTATCAGCAGTTCCTGGGCCGCATCCAGTGGGCGGACCAGCGCTACCGCAGCGTCAGCCATGCCCCCGCCCTCTCCGGCATCGGACGGCTGGTGGCGGGCATCTGCGCCTTCAATCTTCTGATCCGCTTCTGCCGGTGCCTGTGCTAGCATCCGACCCGCTGCATCCGCAGAAAGATCACGCTTCGCCCGCAGAACGTCCCGCGAGGCTTTTTCATCAATATGACAGGAGGCCGACTATGAAGATTACCGACAGCATCCTTTGGGTGGGGGTGCACGACCACGCCATCGACCTGTTCGAGGGGCAGTATGCCGTGCCCAACGGCATGAGCTACAACTCCTATGTGATCCTTGACGAAAAATGCGCGGTGATGGATACGGTGGACGCCCGCTTCGCCGGGGAATGGCTGGAAAAGGCCTCCGCCGCCCTGGGGGACAGGGAGCCGGACTATCTGATCATCCAGCATGTGGAGCCGGACCACTCCGGCAGCATCCTGCGCTTCCTGGAGAAGTACCCCAAGGTCACCCTGGCGGCGACTTCCAAGGCCTTTCCCATGCTGAAGAACTTCTACGGCGTGGATCCGGAAGCCCGGGTGGAGCTCAAAGCCGACACCGTTCTGGCCCTGGGGAGCCGCAGCCTGCATTTCATCCCCGCTCCCATGGTCCACTGGCCGGAGGTCACCCTGACCTATGACGATCGGGATCGGGTCCTGTTTTCCGCGGACGCCTTCGGCAAGTTCGGCGCCTGGGATACGGAGGAGCCCTGGACCGACGAGGCCAGGCGGTATTACATCGGCATCGTGGGTAAATTCGGCGCCCCGGTGCAGGCGCTGCTGAAAAAGGCGGCTGGGCTGGATATCGCCGCCGTATGCCCCCTCCATGGTCCGGTGCTGAAGGAGGACCTGGGTACATATCTCGCCCTGTACGACGTCTGGAGCGCCTACCGGCCGGAGGAAAAGGGCGTCCTGATCGCCTATACCTCCGTGTACGGCCATACCCGGGCGGCGGCGGAGCTTCTGAAAGACAGGCTCGCAGCAAAAGGGCAGAAGGTACGGCTCATGGATCTGGCCCGGTCCGACCCGGCGGAAGCGGTGGCGGAGGCCTTCCGGTATGACCGCCTGGTCCTGGCCAGCACCAGCTACAACGGAGGCGTATTCCCCCGGATGCGGCAGTTTGCCGAGGAGCTGGCGGAGCACGGCTTCCAGAACCGGAAGGTGGGGATCGTGGAAAACGGCAGCTGGGCTCCCTGCGCGGCAAAGACCCTCCGGGAAAAGCTGGAGGGCTGCAAAAACCTGACCTGGGCGGAACCCCAGGTGACCATCCGTTCCGCCCTGGACAGGGACAGCCGGGAAGCGCTGGAAGCCCTGGCTGCCTCCCTGGCGGAATGACGAAAACCCTCGCCGGTCCGATTCCGGATCGGCGTTTCCCTTATGGACAAAGATTTGTCGAAGGGGAAAAGATGTGATATAATCAATCAGTTAAGCATAGGATCGCCCCTATTCCAAGATCGGGGAGCCCGGACGGGGAACGGCCGGCTCCGGAAAGGAAAACAAGATGAAGAAACCGATGAGCGGGAAAAAACTCCTGAGCCTGTGCCTGGCACTGGTGCTGGTCCTGGCCCTGCTGCCCGGGGAAGCGTCCGCGGCCGGCATCACGTGGAACGTGTCCTCTGACGGATACACGCTGACCATTTCCGGCACCGGAGATATGCCTGATTACTCCCCGTCAAATCCGGCGCCCTGGGTCAAAACGAATCAGAGCAGCCAGATCAAAAACGTGATATTCGCGAATGACAGCGTGACCAACATAGGAGACTACGCGTTTTATAACTGCACCAATCTGGGGTTTCTGCAGCTGCCGTCGGGGCTGACCCGGATTGGGAGCCACGCCTTTTTCGGCTGCAGCCGCCTGGATGAGAGTCAGTTCAGCGGAAAACTGAACAACGTCCACAGCATCGGCAGTTATGCTTTTGAAAACTGCACCAGCCTGAAGGGCTTTTCGTTCCCGTCCGAGGTGATTGTGATCAGCGAGGGCCTGTTCAAGGGCTGCACCAACCTTTCGAGCATCGGCCTTCCCTCGGGAGCGATCTCCATCGGGAATGAAGCGTTCCGGGGCTGCCGCGGACTTTCGAGCATCGAAATCCCGAGCACCGTGACCAGCATCGGCAGCGGCGCCTTCCGGGACTGCGGCAAACTGGATCCGATCAACGGGGTGGTCGTTCCGTCAGGGGTAACCGTATTGAATGACTATACCTTCAGCGGCTGCTCCGGAATGAAAAAGGTGACGCTTCCGGCCGGGATCACGGCTATCGGCAATTCTGCCTTCTTGGATTGCAGCAGCCTGCTGCAGCTGACGGTCCCGAACGGGGTAAAAACCATCGGGATCAGTGCCTTTGACGGATGCGCCAGTCTGGAGGAACTGTCCCTGCCCGCCGGGGTCACGCAGATCGGCTCCGATGCCTTCGCCAACTGTACCAGCCTGAAGACCGTGACGATTCCGGAAGGCGTGACCGAGATCCCCGCAAACGCTTTCTTTAACGACAGTTCGCTGGAGTCGATCAGTCTGCCTGCCAGTCTGACCAAAATCGGATTCTCTGCCTTTTCCGGCTGCGGAAAGCTGACAAAGGTGGTCTACGCCGGCAAACGGGAAGACTGGAAGAAAATCGATATCGCAGAGGGCAATCTTCCTCTGGCCAACGTGACGCTGAACGCGGGGGACGACCCGCTGCCTGCGACGATCCCGGTCATGGTCAGTGCAGAGGCGACCCCCGGCAAGGTCACCGTGACCTGGGAAGGCGTAGCCAATGCGACAAGTTATACGGTCATGCGCAGACAGAAGAAAAGCAGCGGGTGGACAGCCTGGCAGAATCTGTTCACGACAGCCCGACTTCAGTATGTGGACGAGTCGGTCACCGGGGGTACGGTCTACTGCTATACGGTAAAAGCGGATACTTCCAGCGAGTATGATACGGTGGGACTGCAGGCCACGGGCATCGCGGTGATCCCATTGAAGATCAAGAGCGTTTCTGCGGACAAGACCAGCGCCCGTCCCGGGGACACCATCACCTGGTCCGTCTCCGCTCAGGGGAATGAGGATACGATCGTATATCTGTTCCACGTCTTCAAGGAAGGGACGACCTCGAAGATCGCACAAAGCAACAACGGCACGTACACTGCACAGGCATCCTTCAGCTATACCCCTGCTGCTGAGGGGACATACTACGTGAAGGTCTTCGTGAAGTACAGCAACGCGACGCAGGGCCTGAAAACCACCGGCGGCAGCGTGACGGTATCGACGACGGCGCCCACCCTCGCCATCAGCAGCGTCAAGGCGGACAAGGCCTCCGCCGCTGCGGGGGAGAAGATCACCTGGACGGCGACAGCTGCCGGCGGCTCCGGCGCCCTGCAGTACTACTTCATCGTGTACAAGGACGGAGTCAAGGTGAAGACCCGGTCCTACAGCACTGCGAAGACCTTCAGCTATACCCCCACGGAGGCCGGGAGCTATAAGGCGAAGGTCTACGTGAAGGACACCGCCGGGACGAAGGTCAACAAGACCAGCTCCGCCGTGACGGTCACCGCCGCCGGGCCGAAGATCTCCAGCGTCAAGGCAGGCGTCACCAGCGCCTATGCGGGGGATAAGATCACCTGGACGGCGACAGCCTCCGGCGGCTCCGGTACTCTGCAGTACTACTTTAACCTGTACAAGGACGGAGTCAGGATCAAGACCCGGGCCTACAGCACCGCAAACACCTTCAGCTATACCCCCACAGAATCCGGGACCTATAAGGTCAGGGTCTACGTGAAAGACGCCGCCGAAAACAAGGTCAACAAGCTGAGCGCGGCAGTCACGGTGACCCTGGGACCTCCCGCCGTCATCAGCGTCAAGGCGGGCAAAACCTCCGCCGCTGCAGGGGAGAAGATCACCTGGACCGCCGTGGCGGTGGGGAGCGAACAGCCGCTGCAGTACTTCTTTGTCCTTTACAAGGACGGGACCAGGATCAAGACCCGGTCCTACAGCACGACGAAGACCTTCAGCTATACCCCCACGGAGGCCGGGACTTACAGGGTGAAGGTCTACGTGAAGGACGCCTCCGGCGCGAAGGTCTGCAAGCTGAGCGCCAGGATCACGGTCTCCTGAGAGATCCGCCGCAGCAAGATACGGACTGACAGGGCCCCGGGGACGGTATGCCGCCCCCGGGGCTTTTCCTGCCCGGGGCCGGATCCCACTGCGTCATATTGGGGCGGAGAGCGTATTCCTGTTGAGCTTTTCCCGTCCCTATGCTATAATCTAAGCAAAGCAAAACGGCTTTCCGCCGGCGTCCGGCAGCCGGAAAGACGCCGAAACGGGCGGGAATACGGGAGAGAAAAGCCCATGAAAAAAGTCATGCTGGTTTTCGGCACCAGGCCGGAGGCCACCAAAATGTGCCCCCTGGTGCTGGAACTGAAGAGCAGACCGGAGCAGTTTGAAACGGTGGTCTGCGTTACCGGTCAGCACCGGGAGATGCTGGACCAGGTGCTGCGGACCTTCCGGGTGACGCCGGATTACGATCTCTCCATCATGAAGGAAAAGCAGACCCTGTTCGACATCACGGTGAATATCCTGGAGCGGATCAAGGCAGTGCTGGAGAAGGAAAAGCCGGATGTGGTGCTGGTCCACGGGGATACGTCCACCACCTTTGCCGCAGCCTTGGCCTGCTTCTATCTCCAGATCCCCGTGGGACATGTGGAAGCCGGCCTGCGCACCTATAATATCGATTCCCCCTATCCGGAGGAATTCAACCGGGAGGCCGTGGGGATCATTGCCCGCTATAATTTCGCGCCGACGGCCCGTTCCAGGGAGAACCTGCTGCGGGAGGGAAAGCGGCCGGAGTCCATTTTCGTCACCGGCAATACGGCCATCGACGCCCTGAAGACCACCGTTCGGGAGGATTATTCCCATCCCGAGCTGGAGTGGGCGAAGGGGAGCCGCCTGGTGGTGATCACCGCCCACCGGCGGGAGAACCTGGGTCAGCCCATGCACCATATGTTCCGGGCGATCCGCCGGATCATGGACGAGTATCCGGATGTGAAGGCGATCTATCCCATCCACATGAATCCCGCCGTCCGCCGGGTGGCGGAAGAGGAGCTCCGGGGCTGTGAACGGATCCGTATCATCGAGCCCCTGGACGTGCTGGATTTCCATAATTTCCTGGCCCGCAGCTACCTGATCCTGACGGATTCCGGCGGCATCCAGGAGGAAGCGCCCAGCCTGGGAAAACCGGTGTTGGTGATGCGGGATACCACGGAGCGGCCGGAGGGCATCGCCGCCGGGACCCTGCGGCTGGTGGGGACCGACGAGGATCCCATCTACCGCAATTTCAAGGAACTGCTGGAGGACCGGGCCGCTTACGACGCCATGGCTCATGCCTCCAATCCCTATGGAGACGGTTTTGCCAGCCGCCGCATCGCGGATATCCTCTGGAAGGGCAGCGCGGATGAGCTTCCCGGACCGGACTGAGCCGTATGCCGACTGCCGGCGGAGCCGGAAATGATCGATCCATTGCGTATTGAGAAAAGGAGGACTTCCCATGAAAAAAAGAGTGTTTGCGCTTCTGCTGACCCTGGCGCTCATGTTCTCCGTGCTGCCGGGCGCCGTTTTTGCCGCGGAGCCTGCGGTGCCGGCGGAAGGAAGCGGCGGAGGGATCCTGGATGCGGCCCGGGGGAAGCTGACCCGCCTGAGCGGTCTGATCCGGACGGAGACCTACGAGATCAGCGAAACGACCCGAAAAGCCGTCACCAGCAAGATCGTGACGGGACTGAAAAACCGTTCCGCTGAGATCGACGTAAGTTCCTACGGGCTCTCCGTTCAGGAAGGCTACAGCCTGTATTACGAAGTGCTGGACGCCCACTATGAGTTCTTTTATGTGCAGAACGGATTCAGCTGGGCCTATTCAGGCGACACGATCACCTCGATCAAGCCGGTCTACGACACCGCTTATACAAGCAGCGACGTCACCGCGTTCAACAATATCTGCTCTGCCGTCATTGCCGGGCTCCCTCAGGGCACGAACGTCGAAAAGCTCCTCTATCTCCACGACTATCTGGTCACCCACTGCGAGTATGACAAAACGTACCAGAAGTCAAGCGCCTTCAACGCCCTGGTGGAGGGCAGCGCCGTGTGCGACGGGTATTCGAAGGCCTTCAAGTATCTCTGCGACCTGGCCGGTCTGACCTGCGAATTCGTATCCAGCAATGATATCAATCATTCCTGGAACATGGTCCGGTTGAGCAGCGGAGCCACAGTCTGGTATTATATCGACTGCACTTGGGATGATCCCATAAATGGGTGTGAAAGCTGCTGCGAGCATGTGAATTTTCTGCTCAGCAAGAAAGCGTGCGCGGCGTCCCACCAATCCAGCGACTGGACAAACGGCAGGCAGGAATACGTATATGATCGGGCAACCTCGACGAAATATGATAACTACTGGTGGAAAGACCTCAACCGGTCGGTGCAGTGGGTCGGCACACAGATGTGCTATGCGAGATCCACTGACTTTTCCCATGTCTATTTCCGCAGCACCGGCGCGACTTCCGAAACGGCCGTAACGATCCAGGGCGGCGGAAACAAGTGGTATGTTTGGGGAGACGGCAGCTATTGGACCGAGTCTTTTATCACGGTCGCAGCCCAGGGAGGCGCGTACTACTACAGCACCCCCACCCAGATCTGGAAGCTCACCACCGGCGGCGAAATGACTCTTGCCTATACCCTTTCTTCCGCTGAACAGAAAAAGGGATACATCTATGGGATCCAGGGCGGCGCCGACGGACTTACCTATTATATCGGACAGGATCCTCTGCAGCCCAGCGTGGCATCCGGCACGCTGAACATCCCCGCGGGGACGACCTCCAAGCCCGTTATCAGCAGCGTCAAGGCGAATGTGACCACCGCCGCTGTCGGTGACAAGATCACCTGGACGGCGACAGCTTCCGGCGGCTCCGGCAATCTGCAGTACTACTTTATCCTGTACAAGGACGGGACAAATATCAAGACCCGGGCTTACAGCACGGCGAAGACCTTCAGTTATACGCCGACGGAGGCCGGAAGCTACAAGGTAAAGGTCTATGTGAAGGACGCCGCCGACAATAAGGTCAATAAGACCAGCACTGCCGTGACGGTCACTGCCGCCGGCCCCACGATCTCCAGCGTCAAGGCGGGCATCACCAGCGCCTATGCGGGGGAGAAGATCACCTGGACGGCGACAGCCTCCGGCGGCACCGGGACGCTGAAGTACTACTTCATCCTGTACAAGGACGGCGTCAAGCTCAAGACCCGGTCTTACAGCACCGCAAAGACCTTCAGTTATACGCCGACAGAGGCCGGAAGCTACAAGGTTAAGGTCTATGTGAAGGACACCGCCGGCAATAAGGTCAGCAAGACCAGCGGCAAGATCGCGGTGACCCTGGGACCCCCGGCCATCATCAGCGTCAAGGCGGGAAAGACCAGCTCGGTCACAGGGGAGAAGATCACCTGGACCGTCACGGCGGTGGGGAGCGAACAGCCGCTGCAGTACTACTTCGTCCTGTACAAGGACGGGGTCAAAATCAAGACCCGGTCCTACAGCACGACGAAGACCTTCAGCTATACTCCCACGAAGGCCGGGAGCTACAAGGTGAAGGTCTATGTGAAGGACGCCTCTGAAGCGAAGGTCAATAAGACCAGTGCGGCGGTCACGGTCTCCTGAGAGACACGCAGCAAAGCAAAAGCATAGATAACCGGGGCCCCGGGTACGGTACGCCGTCCCCGGGGCCTTTTTCCCGATCAAATCATGCAAAAAGGATCAGCGCTCCATCCGAGCTCTGATCCTTCTGCTTTTCTTATCCGTTTTCGCCCCTGTGCAGCACGACCACGGGGACCTCCATGGGATTGAAGATCCGGGGGAAGCCGTTTACCCCCGCCAGGCCCCGGGAAAGGATCATGGCGCTGTCTCCCAGGGTGAACAGGCCGCCGTCATACTTCGGAAAAAGCACATGGCCGGGGGCCAGGAGGCCGCCCAGAAGGGGGAGACGGAGCATGCCGCCGTGTACGTGTCCGCTGAATATCACCCGGAAGCCCAGGGCGGCATAGTCCGGAAAAAACTCGGGCCGATGGGCCAGGAGGAGGGAAAAACCGCCTCCGGCGGCCTCCATCTCCCGGGCCAGTTCCTCCGGCGTTTTCATATCCGCATAGCCGTTGAGGTCCTCCGCCCCGGCCAGAAGCAGCCGGTCCCCGTTTCGCTCCAGGGTCACGAAGCGGTTCCGCAGCAGAGTGATCCCCAGCCCGGAAAGGTCCCGCAGGAAGCCCTCCGTATCCGCCAGAGCCCATTCATGGTTCCCGGTGACGTAGTACAGGGGAGCAATCTCGGCAAGCCCCCGGATCAGCGGCTCCAGCCGGGTCAGCTGTCCCTCGCCGTCTGCCAGATCCCCTGTGAGGAAGATCAGGTCCGGCGAGGCGGCTTCCGCCCGGGTCAGCAGCTGCTTCGTGAGGATGTCCCTTCCATGGAGGTCCGAGATCTGCAGGATCTTCAGCCCGTCGAAGGCCTCCGGCAGATCCGGGAAGGAAAGGTCATAGTCCACGGTGCGGACCTGCAGATTATCCCGGCAGAGAAGGGCTGCCAGGATCAGGAGCAGCAGGATGACCAGGGGCCGCCATCCGGTCCTCCGTCTTTTTCGTCTCTTCAAAATCAGGCTTCCTTATCCCGCAGATAGATGTGCTTCGTTCCCGTAGCGTCCGTCACCCGGGCGTCGATCTCAAAACGGCCGATGGAGCGGATCAGTTGGGTGAGCTTGGTGAAGCCGAAGTTCCGGGGGTCGAAATCCGGCTGTTTCTTCAGCAGCAGATTTCCCAGCTCGCCCATGAAGGCGTAGCCATCCTCGTCCGCGATATCGGAAACGGAATCCACGATGAGCTTCACGGTCTCCGGCGGGATCTTCTGATCCTTCTTGACGCTGCCGTGATCCTCCTTCGGGGGATGCTCCTCTTTGGCCTGGCTGCCCTTGGCCTGAGCAGTCTTCTCTCCCTCTGCCGGTTCCTTTTCCGTCTTCTGCCGGGCGGTTTTCCGGGCCGCGGGCTTCTGCTTTTCCTGTTTGGAGGAAGCTTCCTTCTGCTTCGTCTGGCTGGCGGAGCGGATCACCTCGATATAGATAAACTTGTCGCAGGCAACACGGAAGGCGACGGGGGTCTTCTGCTCTCCCATGCCGATGACCTTCATGCCGGCTTCCCGGAGACGGATGGCCAGGCGGGTGAAGTCGCTGTCGCTGGAGACGATGCAGAAACCGTCGGTCTTCCCCTCGTACAAAATATCCATCGCATCGATGATCATGGCGGAGTCGGTGGAGTTCTTTCCCGTGGTGTAGCTGTACTGCTGGATGGGGGTCACGGCATTTTCCAGCAGCAGGGATTTCCAGGAGGCCACGTTGGGAGAGGTCCAGTCCCCATAGATGCGTTTGATGGTGGGCGTGCCGTAGATGGCCGCCTCCTCCATGATCGCCTTCATGCTGTTCCGGGGTACGTTCTCCGCGTCGATGAGTACCGCAAGCCGCAGGTTTTTGATCTCGTTCGTCATGATTTCACCACCTTTCTTCGTCGGAATGACTGCGTTATTGTATCAGAAATCTCCCGCCTCCGCAACGGCATAAAGACCGAAAGCCGCCCGGATGCGGAGATAACCGTCCTCCTCGTACTTCCGGGCCTCCGAGAGGGGCAGGATACAGATCCCCGTCTCCGGCAGCACGCTGCCGAAGCGCCAGCGGCCGAAACGGGTCACGCGGCGGAACGGGGCATCCGGATCCGCATAGACCAGGTCTGCCTGGAACTCCTCCGGGGGCGTTCCCCGGGCAAAGAGCACGTATACATAGGGCATGTTCACTTTGTTCGTGATCCACACCGGCTCATCTCCCTCCTCCAGGGAGGAGACGGCCTCCAGGAGCCCCGTGTGGAAGGCGGGCTCCAGGACGGCGCGCTGCTGGGTCAGACAGTACCGGCAGAGAAAGACCAGGGCGCAGAGCAGCAGGACGCAGACGGGGATCCGCAGGATCGGCAGCGCTTCCAGCAGGGCCCTGAGCCCCGCCGCCTGGAACCACACCAGGGGGAGAAAGAGAAAGTTCACCCGGTTCACATTGACATGGATGAACAGGCAGGAGATCAGGCTTGCGGCCAGGGCGAAAAGGGCGATATAGTCCGTGTCCTCTCCCCGACGGCGGGCGATCCGGTATACGGAACAGGAAAGCCCGCCCAGAGACAGTGCCAGGCCGGGAAGCCCCCAGAGCAGACCGAAGGGACCGGCGCTGTTCCAGGGCAGACCGTCCGATTGCTTCCACAGTAGCTTCAGGGCGTTCAGCAGGTTCTGCAGGGAAAAGGACATGGTGGCCGTCTGCCGGGTCTGAGTGAGACGGGGGAGGGAGAAGCACAGAAGCTTCATGCTCTCCAGCCCCAGCTGGTTCCGCAGATTGCACAGGAAGATGGGCAGAGCCATCAGGATGAACAGCCCCAGAGCGGCCAGGAAAGGAAGAAGGGGGAAGCGCCGCCGCAGGAGCAGGAAGCAGCAGGGCAGCAGGAACAGGGGGAGAAAAAGGAAAGCCGTGCCATATGCGTAGAGACCCAATGCCAGGGCGCCGGCGGCGGGAAGGAGACACCATGGGCGATCCGCCAGCGCCAGGTCCAGAAAGAAAACGCCCAGCAGGAGGCAGAAGGGGAGAAGGTTGCTCTCCAGCGCCCAGCGGCTGATCAGCAGATGCCAGGGATCGATCGCCAGCAGCCCCAGAGCGCACAGTCCCATGACCGGGCCGCCGTGCCTTCTGCCCATTCGCCAGAACAGGAACAGGGACAGGGTGCCCAGAATGGCGGCAGGGAGCCGGAGCACCGTCACGCTGCGCCCGAATACAGCCATCAGCGGCAGCACCACATAGGCATACAGGGCGTTCTGCCCGCTGCCCCAGCTGGTGAAGAGCACCGGCCAGCTGTCCCCGTTCCGGTCCATGCCGGAGACCAGCAGGCCCCAGGCGTCGCAGCCCGTGGAAGCTTCGTCCTGGTTCAGACCGGGAGGGAAGAAACCCAGACCCAGGATTCGCAGGACGGCTCCCAGGCACAGAAGCGCCAGGGCAAAGATCAGCTCCCGCCGTCCCGCGGGTTCCCGCCGCAGCTCCATGTCCGTCCCTCCCTTCTCCGTGCCAGTCTACCACAAGCGAAGCGTCGGCGCAACGGAGGAAAGGAGATATTATGTCACCCTTTTTGGGAACAAATTCCGGGATCTTTCGTCAAAAGTCATTGACGAACAGTCTCTTGTGGCGTATGATGTAAACAGCAAAACAGATGCATCGGAACGGAGGGAATGGGATGGCACTGTTTCAAGACATAAAATGCGGGCGCTGCGACAAACATTACTCGTCGATCCACAGCAAATGCCCCTATTGCGGAGCAAAGAAGAACCGGGACGGGAAAACCGCTTCCGGCGCCAACAATACCCGTTGGCAGGTCATCGTCGGTTTGGTGGTGCTGATCCTGATCATCGTCGCCGTGGTGGTCCTGCTGGCCATGAGCCTGAAGGACCGCAATCCGGAGCCCGGCCATACGAGCAAACCGGCGGCCTCGGCGTCTCCCAGCAACGGCGTATCCACGGTAACCGCCAATCCTTCTTCCACTCCCGCTGCCCCGACCCATACTCCCAAGCCCACTCCCGAGCCCACTCCCGAGCCGGTGGTGAATTCCATCGTGCTGAACCGGGAGGACTTCACCCTGGCCAACCCCGGCGATACTTTCCAGATGGTCGCAACCATCTCCCCGGCCCAGACCACTGCGAAGATCATCTGGATCTCCGAGGATACCGATGTGGCCACCGTTGACGAGAATGGTCTGGTCACCGCCGTGAACCATGGCTCCACCAAGGTCTCCGCCACCGCGGGCGGCGTCACCAGGGAGTGCATCGTCCGGGTGTCGGGTTACGCCCCCGCCAATACCGGCAACGGCAGCGCCAGCGGCAGCCTGAGCCTGAGCCACAGCGACGTCACCATCCACAGCGGCACCGGCGAGACCTTCATGCTGAAGGTGAACGGAGCGGGCGACGGAGCGACCGTCACCTACGCCAGCGATAAGAGCGGCGTAGCCAGCGTGGAGAGCAACGGCCGGGTCAAGGCCGTTTCTCCCGGCACCGCCACCATCACCGTCACGGTGAAGACGGCGGACGGGAAGGAGACCAAGCTGGACTGCACCGTCCGGGTCGTCAGCTGAGCAGAAAAACCGCAATATGCGGGACCGTCTGTGTCCATGCCGGATCACGGCAGCCGCAGACGGTCCCGTTTTTTCCATAGACAGCCGGACGACTGTTTACATTCTTCGGATCGCCGTCCCGTTTCTTGCTGTACGGGAGAGGAGGACTGACCTTTGGAAGCATCCGTATCCCCGGCCATGAGAAAACATTATTCCCGCATCGCCCTGGCCTGTTTCGTCTTCCTGGCAGCGGCGGTGGCGGCGCAATATGCCGCCGCGCTGGTGCTGGGACTGCTGGCGCCGGGCCTTCTGCTTCAAGGCTGGTTCATCACCGCCCTCAGCTTCGTCTGCATGTACCTGGTGGGCTTCCCCCTTTTCCTCCTGCTCCTGCCCAAAGCGCCGGCCAGCCTTCCGGAGAAGGCAGGCCTGGGGGGATCCGGGGAACTGATGATCTGTCTGCTCATGTGCATGGGCGTACTCTATCCCTGCAATCTGCTGGGGCAGGGGATCACCGGCCTCCTGGGACGGTTCCTGGGCGGCACGGGAGATAATCCGCTGGAGCAGATGCTGAGCCGCCTGGATCTCTGGTCCGTAACCCTGTTTGCGGTGATCCTGGCCCCCATCATGGAGGAACTCATTTTCCGGAAGCTCCTGCTGGACCGGATGCGCACCATCGACCGGCCCACGGCGATCCTGTTTTCCGCCCTGGCCTTCGGCCTTTTCCATGGCAATCTGAGTCAGTTTTTCTATGCCTTCGGAGTCGGCCTTGTTTTCGGCAGCATCTATGTCCGCACCGGCAGGCTTCGCTATACGATCATCCTGCATATCCTGGTGAACGCCATCGGCTCCCTGGCCCCCATGCTGATCCTGGGAGACGGAGACTCCGTCAGCCTGGAAGAACTTCTGACCAACGGCCGGGAGGCGATGCCCGATTTGGTGGAGAATCTCCCCTCTCTGCTGGGCATGAGCCTGTTCAGCCTTGTGATCTTCTGCTGCACCGTAGCCGGGATCTTCCTGCTGGTGAAGCGGTTTCCCCGGCTGCGTCGGCGCACGCCGGAGGACAGGCTGCCGGAACCCTGGACGGCGTTCCGCACGGTTTTCCTCACCGGAGGCTTCGCCGTGTTTCTCCTGGCCTCCGCTCTGCAGATGGTCCTGAGCCTGCTGGTGACCTAAATGGAGGAGACCGGATCGGCGCAAAATAGGGTTGATTCCGGCGCGGAAGTATTGTAAAATATCTGCATATCGGCAAAGCCCCGACCGACGCGGGGCAGAGCCGCACTAGTCGGGGAGTTAGCGGTGCCCTGTACCTGCAAACCGCTACAGCAGGGATGAATCCCCGCCCCCGGCCCTTTGGTGTGTTGTCTGCTCCCTGTAAGCAGTAATGACGGATCGGTCTTGCGCAACGCGGCCCCGTGAACCATGTCAGGCGGGAGACCGAGCAGCATTAAGCGGTGCGCCACGTGTGCCGCGAGGCAGCCGGTCCCGAGCCGGCTGCAGGGATTCCGAACGGATCAAAGCGGTCAAAGGCGGGTGTGCGGTTCTGCCCTATGCCGGGCGGAGCTTTTATCGTTGAGGAGAATGAGCATGTATCAGGCGCTGTACCGCAAGTGGAGACCCAAGACCTTTGACGAGGTGGTGGGCCAGGAGCATATTACCGAGATCCTGAAAAAACAGGTGCTGACGGATCGGCCGAGCCATGCCTATCTGTTCACCGGTACCCGGGGCACGGGGAAGACCACCTGCGCCAAGCTCCTGGCCAAGGCGGTGAACTGTCTGAACCCGGTGGGGGGCAATCCCTGCAACCAGTGCGAGATCTGCCGGGGGATCGACAGCGGCGCCATCCTGGATGTGACGGAGATGGACGCCGCCTCCAACAACGGCGTGGACGACGTCCGGGCCATCCGGGACGAGGCGGTATACGCCCCCGTTGCCGCAAGGAGACGGGTGTACATCATCGACGAGGTCCATATGCTCTCCAAGGCTGCGTTCAACGCCCTGCTGAAGACCATCGAGGAACCGCCGGAGCATCTGATCTTCATCCTGGCCACCACGGAGCTGTACAAGGTGCCGGCGACCATCCTGTCCCGCTGCCAGCGCTATTCCTTCCACCGGGTGCCGCCGGAGCTGATCCGGACCCGGCTGCTGCAGGTGGCGCAGGCGGAGGGGCTGGAGCTGGATGAGGAAGCGGCCGGTCTTCTGAGCCGTCTGGCGGACGGTGCTCTTCGGGATGCTTTGAGCCTGCTGGATCAGTGCTCCGGGGCGAAGATCGACCGGGAGCGGGTGCTTTCCGCCATCGGTCTGGCGGAGAACGATGAGATCTGCCGCCTTCTGGAAGCCCTTCAGCGGGGAGACAGCGATTCCGCCCTGGAAATATTGGACAGCCTGTATCAGGCGGGGAAGGACGTTGCCTCCGTACTGGAGCAGCTGGCCTCCCTGCACAGGGATCTTCTCCTGCGCTTCGTAGCCCCGGGTTCCGGCGGCGCGCTCATGTCCGGCGGCTATGGAGACGGCACGCTGGAACAGCTTGCCCGGAATACGGACGTGGGCAGCCTTCTGGCCGCCTTGGATGTGCTGGAGGAGGCGGACGCCGCCCTGGACCGCAGCAGCGACCGGCGGCTCTGCGCGGAGCTCTGTCTGGTGCGCCTCTGCGGACTGAAGCCTGCCGCCTATATCCCGGCGCCTCAGCCCGCGGCCCGTGTCCCCGCCCCGGCGCCCGAAACAGCCCCTCAGCCCGCGCCTGCGGCAGAGAGGGAGACAGCGCCTCCTGCTCCGCAGCCGGCGGAGCCTGTTCAGCCGGAGGAAGACCCCGCTGCCCCGGAAGTGAGCTGGGAGGCGATCCTGAACCGGCTGGAGGACAGCTTGTTCATGGGGGACTATGTGATGCTTTCGGACCAGGCCAACGTTACCGGAAAGCAGGAGGGGGAGATGCTGCTCCTCACCGCCCGGAACGATGCGGCATTGCAGACGATGGAGCAAAACCTGGATCTGATCCGGTCCGCGGCGGAGAAGCTGGCCGGCCGTCCCGTACCTGTGAGGGTACAGGCTGCGGAGGGCGTCGGCGGAGACCGTTTCGCGGCGGTAAACGATCTGTTCAGTCAATTTGGGTTCAAGGAGGAGAAATAAATGGCTAAGGGTGCGTTTCGCGGCGGCTCCTACGGGGGCGGCGGCGGGTTTTCCGGCGGGATGAACATGAATATGGTCCGCCAGGCCCAGAAGATGCAGCAGGAAATGCTGAAAATGCAGGAGGAGCTGGAAAAGCAGACCTATGAGGCCACCGCCGGAGGCGGCGTGGTCAAGGCGGAGGTCAGCGGGAAGAACGAGCTTCTCAGCCTCACCATCGATCCCGAAGCGGTGGATCCAGAGGACGTGGAAATGCTGCAGGATATGATCGTTGCCGCGGTGAACGAGGCGCTGCGGAAGGCGGATTCCGCCAAGGCAGACAACATGAACAAGCTTACCGGAGGACTGAATCTGGGCTTCTGAACACGATCCCCGTATCATGCCGCCCGGCGCATCTGCGCCGGGCGGTCAGCGTGTCGACAAAGTCTTGTTGACACGCTGAAGCAAGTTTTTCGAACATGGAATAAGGAAAAGATCGTTCGAAAAACTTATGATTGAACGCGAAAGACACCCCTGATGGGTTTTTTTCACACTATCTTCCTCTCCGATATCGTGCCGTTTACGGGTTTGTCTGCAGTCTGAGATTGCCCGGCGCAGACGCGCCGGGCGGTCTTTTTGTCTGCACCGACCAGCCGCTCCCTGCGTATACTGGCCTGGAGGTGAGCGGCATGATCCTTGCCATGATCCCCGGAGACGCCCGGCAGGAGGCCCTGGCCGATCTGCTTCGGGCGGATGGGCATAAGACCCCCGTATACAGCCCGGGGCTGGAGGCGGACTGGTTTATCTTTCCCTTGCCCACGGCAGCCCATCCCCTGCTGGGGACCCTGCGGCCCGGAAGCCGGGTGCTGGCGGGGGGTGCGGCAGGCCGGTGGCCCGATCTGTATCTCCGGGATTACTATGATTCCGAGGCAGTGCAGGTGCTGAACGCCGCCATCACGGCGGAAGGCGCCATCGGGGAGGCCATCCGGGCGTCAGATCGGACCCTGTGGGATTCCGACGTCCTGATCCTGGGTTACGGCCGCATCGGCAGGGCGCTGGCGTCCCGTCTCAGGGGCCTGGGCTGCCGGGTGACCGTCTGCGCCCGCCGGGAGGAGAGTCGGGCAGAGGCCCGGGCCGAGGGCTGCCGGGTCCTGGATGAGCCGGGAGAGGGAATGGGATTCGATTATCTGTTCAATACCGTGCCGGAGCCGATCCTGGATCGGGCGCCGAAGGGAACGGTGTGTCTGGAGCTGGCTTCAAAGCCCGGGGGCTTCCGGGATCTCCGAGGCGTGCTGCCCTGTCCCGGCCTGCCGGGGAAGACCGCTCCGTTTACGGCGGCAAGGGTGCTGAAGGCCTCCATAGACCGGATCCTGAAGGAGGAGAATCAGCTATGATCCGTCTGGGTTTTGCCCTGTGCGGTTCCTTCTGTACTTTTGATGCGGTGCTCCCGGTGATGCGGGAGCTGGCGGAGACCTGTGAGATCACTCCCATCCTCTCTCTCGCGGCGGCGGAGACGGATACCCGGTTCGGCCTGGCTTCCCGTTTTCTGGCGGAAGTACGGGAGATCTGCGGCCGGGAGCCCATCCTCCGGCCGGAGGAGGCGGAGCCCATCGGGCCCAAGGGGCTGCTGGATATCCTGGCTGTGGCACCCTGCACGGGAAACACCCTGGCAAAGCTGGCCGCCGGGGTGGCGGACACCGCCGTGACCTTCGCCTGCAAGGCGCATCTGCGCAATGCCAGGCCCATCGTCCTGGGGGTGAGCACCAACGACGGCCTGGCTGCGGGAGCGGCAAACCTGGGCCTGCTGCTGAACCGGAAGAATTATTATTTCGTCCCCTTCCGCCAGGATGATCCCCGGGGAAAGCCCACCAGCCTGGTGGCGGATTTCACGCTGCTGCCGGAGACGATCCGGGCGGCGCTGGAGGGACGGCAGCTCCAGCCCCTGCTGCTCCCGCCGAACTGAAGGAAAAAAGATCGGCGCGCTGATTTCAGCGCGCCGAAGACTCTATGATCACTGACCGCAGATTACTCCCGCATGAACCGCTCTCCCGTGCTCTTTTGCCCCAGCCTATCCGCCCAGTTCTCGCAGTACAGGGCACTGTAGGAGATGCGCCGCCTTTGCCGGAGCCGACGGAATGGGGGAAGGTTGCACCAGAGCATGGAGGGAAGACCGATGCTCAGGCTCCAAAAGGGACCCAGGTAGAGGGATTGGATCGTATGCCCGTATTCATGGATGAGCAGATCGTGCTCCGCTTCTTCGCTAAGGGGCTCCGTCAGAAAAATGAAGATGCCCAGGGTAAAGCCGCCGGAGAAGCGTTTCCGCCGGATGCGTGTAACAACGGCTCCGTTCCAGATCCGATGGGGCTTGCGCAGGTAGAACAGGAACCAGAGCAATCCCCCCAGGTTCTGGGGCAGGCCCCAGGTGAACTGGAGCAGGTACCAGAGAAAGGGCTTCAAAACTTTCCGCTGTGGTGGGAGCTGCCATGGGAGCTGACGGAGGTCCCGCCATGGCTGCCGCCGCCTCCTCCGCCTCCGGCGCGGGGGCCGCTGTTGCTTTCGATCCTCGTCCGATGCACGCTGCGGTGGAGGAACCGGTCTTCATTGATCTGCAGGTTCAGCTGGTCCCAGCCGGTATACTGGGCGGCCGTCCGCTGCCTGTGCACGGTCTTCATCTTGCCCTTCATGGTCAGCGTGGCGATCAGCGCCGGGATGAGGGCGATGACCCCGTGGAGCAGGGTGCGGGTGGCAGCGGCGTTGGCGCTGTTTTCCACCCAGACGCAGCACTCGTTGCTGAAGCCGTCCCCATAGGCGATGATCCTGGCGCTGCCGCGGTTTACCGCGGTGACCAGGCCGTTCTCGTCCACCGTGGCCACGCCGGGATCCGAGGAGCGCCAGCTGACGCTGACGGGCTTGCCGGAGAGGGTGGCGGCATACAGCTGGAAGGTATCTCCCGGATCGGTGAAGGAATAGTCGAAGCTGTTCAGCACGAAGGGAATATCCACCGGCTCGCCCTGGGCGGCTTTGGCCAGGTATTCGTCGCAGTCCTGCAGGAAGACGCCAAAGGCGCCGTACCAGTCGTTGACCTTCAGCTCGGGGATGATGTCGTCTGCGATCAATCCCTTGCCGTAGTCCGTAAAGGCGTCGTTGCCGTAGCCATGGGCGAAGATATCGTAGTCCCGGTATTCCATGCTCAGCAGGAGCATGATGCAGCTGTTCCGATCGCCGTAGCCCAGATGGTACTGATCGAAAACGGCCTCGGCAAAATCCTCAATGTTGTTCTGGCCAATGGAACTCACGGTGAGGATGCGCACGGCGATGCCGTACTTTTCCGTCAGCTCAGCCGCCTTTTGCTGCAGCGTTTCCGCTTCGGATTCCGACAGAAGATTGGCCGCGTCCGTCACGTAGGGCAGCGTGTCCTCGTCCGCCGCCAGTGCGGTGAAGCCGGGGAGGAAGGCGAGCAGCAGCACCGCTGCCGCCAGGAACAGAAGAATTCGTTTCATCTCGTTATCCCTGCCTTTCCGCCTGCTCAGAGCAGCCTGCTGATGATCTCGATCACCGCAAACACCGCCGCCCAGATCCCGCCGAACCAGGCCCAGAAGCGGCCCTTGGAGGTGGGCAGGTCGCCCACCAGCTTTCCGGTCTGGCCGTTCATGGCGAAGTAATAGTCCTTATCCTGCCATTTGGTATGGAGCATCCACACGGGCAGCAGGGCATAGGAGGCTTTGCTGGGATAGAAGTCCGCCCGGCCTTCCCGCATGCCCACGGAGGCGTATCCGTTCACGGTGCCGGCCAGAGCGTCCATGAAGCTCTGCTTCGCCCGGTCGGAAGCCCGGGGGGCGCTTTCCTTTGCGTCCACGTCGTATTTATCCGCCAGGAAGCCCGGAAGGTATGCGGTGGAGAAGGGCTTCAGCTCCCCGTAATCATAGGGCTCGATGGACTCCATGTAGTCGTCCTTCATGTTCTTCGAGGCGTCCACGGGAACATGCTGGAAATTCAGAGTGCCGGCCCGGTCGAGCTGGAAATACTCCGTCTCCGTGACCCGGTAGCTGCCCTCGGTCCAGGAGCGGGAATTGGAGGCGTTGAATATGGCCCGGCCTTCGGCTTTGCCGTCGAAGAGCCAGAAGGGGACGTACAGACCCTTGATCTCCTCCATATGAGAAGCCTGGCTGAAGGCCTTCGGGAGGAGCTTCTTGCCCTGGTAGAACTGCTTCAGGGCGGCCAGGGCGTCTTCCCTGGTTTTCTGGAAGGGAATGACGAAATCCGGCTTCAGCATGCCCCCCAGCTGACCCGGCACCACGGTGGGGTTGCCGCAGTAGATGCAGCTGGTGGCGGCGGTGGTCGCCTCGCAGATGATCTCCGCGCCGCAGGAGGGGCAGTTGTAGACCTTCAGTCCGTTGGCCTCCGCTTCGCTCCAGGGGGAACCCTCAGGCATCTGGGCGACGGCCTGGGCATACTGGGCGTCCGCCTTCTTCTTGGCGGCCTCCGCCTCGGCTTCCTTTTGGGCATACAGGGTTTCGATCTCTTTGGGATCGTAAACGGACTCGCAGTATTCGCAGACGAGTTTCCCGGACTGGGGATCGTACTTCAGCGGACCCGTACAGGCGGGGCACTGATAATTGGTGACCTGGGAGGGCAAATCCATTACCTCCTTCCGGCCGGGAGACCGGCCGATTCCGATATGGTTATTTCCATACACATCATCATAACATATCCGCAGGAAAATTACCACGCATCTTTGGAAGCGCGGTGAATTTTTTCCCGCCCCTTGCAGAAGTGTGCCGGTATCTGTATAATCAGGGCATGAATAAATTGAGAAATGCTTTTGCCCTGCTGATCCTGGGCCTCCTGTGCGTACTGCTCCTCCGGGCCTCCGGGCCCTGGTCCCCCCGTCCCCGGCTGTGGCTAGGCGGCGAGGAGATCACCCAGGGGGGTGTATACCCTTATGGGGAAGGTACGGCGGAGTACGATCCGGACAGCGGGACCCTCACCCTGCGCGGCGCGGTGGTGGAGGGAGATTTCCGCGGCGCCGCGCTGTATGCCGAGGGGGACCTCCTCCTGCGGCTGGAGGGAGAAAACCTGCTGAAGGGCTACCGCCGGGGAGCCACGGTCCTGGGAGACCTTACCCTGACGGGGGAGGGGCGGATCACCTTCTCCGGACATGATGCCGGTGCGGCGGTCCGGGGCTGTGTCACGCTTTTCGATCGGCCCATGCTCACCCTGGTCTCCAATCGGGACAAGCCCCTTCTCTGGGGCAAGATCCACGCTGCCCCAAACGTGGTGCAGGTCCGGGAGAACGGGCTGTACCAGGCCTTCCCGCCCTGCTGGGTGACCCAGGAGGATGGGCGGCATGACGCCGCCAGTCATCCCCTGCCCGAGGATGGGGCGGAATACCCAGCATTCCTCCTGCCCATGGGAAGCGCCCTGCCCGTACCGGAGGAGCCGGAGCGGGAGGGGTATTGGTTCGGCGGCTGGTATACCGATCCGGACCTGACGGAGGAGTATGATTTCAATCTTCCCGTCACGAAGGACACCACTTTGTACCTCCGCTGGATCCAGATCGTGACCGTCCATTTCGATACCTGGGGCGGGACCCCGGTGCCGGATATCCAGGTGGCCTGGGGGGATACCTGCCCCCTGCCGAAGGAAACGGAGCGTCAGTATTGGGACTTCGTGGGCTGGTACTCAGACCGGGATCTGGAGAATCCCTACGATTTCGACCTGGCCGTAGCTTATGAGCGTACGGTATACGCCAAATGGCAGCGCCAGGCGGAGGCAGTGGGCCAGGGCCTGGACGTGGCCCGGTACCAGGGGGAGATCGACTGGGAGACCGTAGCGAAGACCCAGGACTTCGTCTTTATCCGCCTGGGCTTCCGGGGGTACGGCGAGGAAGGCACCCTGAATCTGGACGATAATTTCACTGTGAATATGGACGCCGCCCTGGAAACCGGGCTGGATGTGGGGGTCTACTTCTTCTCCCAGGCCACCAATGAGGCCGAAGCCCTGGAGGAGGCGGACTTTGTGCTGGAGGCGCTGGAACCCTATTCTCTCACCCTGCCCGTGATCATGGACTATGAGCTCGCCACCACGGCGGACGGGAGTATGGTGGGCCGGCTGTACGAAGCGGGCCTCACCGGGGAGGAATACGGCAGGATCTGCGCCGCCTTCTGCATGGCCGTGGAGAAAGCGGGATACACCGCCGGGGTCTATGCGGGCAGGAGCATGCTGGAGGAAGGTGTCGCCCAGGTCCTGGAGGAGGCGGGCGGTTTCCCCGTCTGGCTGGCCAACTGGACGGTGCAGACCCGATACAACGGGGATTTCGCCTACTGGCAGTACAGCGGCAGCGGCAGCGCAGCGGGCATCACCGGCGCGGTGGATCAGGATATCCGATACATTGTCCGGCCGGAGCAGGTAACCGGGCTCACGGCGGAGAAGCACGGCTCCGGCTGCACCCTGCGCTGGGACAAGATCCCCGGCGCCCTGGGCTACATCATCCTCCGCAGCACGGCGGAGGGCAGCGGCTACACGGAAGTCGCCCGGGTGACCGGCGCCGGGATCCTGAGCTGGACCGATCGGCGGGCATCCGCAGGATACCGATACATCGTCTGCGCATATATCTCCCATGCCGGCACAGAATATCGCGGGCCCATGTCCGAGCCCGCCCAGATCCCGTGATCAGGAGGAAACAGCAGTATGGAAGTGTTTGTGACCCTTGCCGTCATAGTCGCCGCCTTCATCGTCTATTCCCTGGCGGGAAAGATGAAGCAGCAGAAGGCCGAACAGGCGGCGGGCGACGGGCCCATCCCGGTAAAGCCCGCGAAAAACGTGAACAAGGGCAGCGTCAAGTGGATCCTTGCTGCGGTGGCGATCCTGGTGCTGGCGGCGCTGGTGTTCAGCTCCATGTACCAGCTCCAGGAGGATCAGTTCGCCGTGATTACCACCTTCGGCAGGCCCGGCGTGGTGAGCAATCCCGGCCTGAAGTTCAAGCTCCCCCTCATCCAGAAAAAGACCATCGTGAGCAAAGCGGTGCAGGGCCTGGCCATCGGCTATGACCTGAGGACCAACGCCAGCGTGGAGGAGGAGTCCGTGATGATCTCCGTGGACTTCAACTTCGTGAACGTGGACTTCTACGTGGAATACCGGGTGGTGGACCCGGTGAAGTATCTGTACAACAGCCAGGACCCGGTGGGCATCCTGAAAATGCTCTGCCAGAGCTATATCCGGGACACCATCGGCCTGTACAAGGTGGACGATGTGATCACCACCGGCAAGAGCGAGATCCAGTCGATCATCAAGGAGAAGATCTCCCAGCGGCTGGAGCAGGAGGACCTGGGCATCGCCCTTGTGAACATCGCCATGCAGGACGCGGAGCCGCCTACGGTGGAGGTCCAGCAGGCCTTCAAGGCGGTGGAGACCGCCAAGCAGGAGGCGGAGACCGCCATCAACAACGCCAACAAGTACGCAAACGAGGTGCTTCCCGCGGCGGACGCGGACGCGGACGAGATCCTGCAGCAGGCGGAGGCCTACAAGCAGTCCCGCATCGCGGAGGCGGAGGGCCAGGCGTCCCGCTTCCGGGAGCTGTATGAGGAATACGCCAAATACCCGGAGATCACCCGGAAGCGGCTGTACTATGAAATGATCACCGAGGTCTTCCCGGACGTGAAGGTCATCATCCAGGGGGCGGACGGCAGCATGCAGACCGTGCTCCCGCTGGACGACTTTACCGGAAAGGGGGCGGACTGATATGGCGGCGAACGCAAAGAAACGGCGCGGCGGCCTCATCGCCCTGGTCGTCGTCATCGTGGTCCTGCTGATCCTGATCCTCAGCAGCTGCTTCGTGGTGCGGCAGAACGAATACGGCGTGGTCCGCCAGTTCGGCGCGGTGGTGGACGTGAAATCCAGGCCCGGGCTCTACCTGAAGATCCCCTTCGTCCAGTCCTCGGAGAAGCTGCCCAATACGGTGCTGCTCTATGACCTGCCCGTGAGCGACCTGCTCACGGCGGACAAGACCAGCCTTATCGCGGACTGCTTCGCCATCTGGCGCATCGAGGAGCCCAGAAAGTTCATCGAGACCCTTTCCGGCAGCGTAGAGAACGCGGAGAGCCGCATCAACGTGAACGTGTATAACGCCCTGAAGGTGGTCATGAGCTCCATGACCCGGGACGCGATCATCAGCGGCCGCAGCGGCGCGGTGGTGGAGGCCATCATGGCCAACATCGGGGATTCCTTCACCCGGTACGGCATCCGGCTCATCGCCGTGGAGACCAAGAAGCTGGACCTGCCGGACGACAACAAGAGCGCCGTGTACACCCGCATGATCAGCGAACGGAACAACATCGCCGCCAGCTACCTGGCGGAGGGCGAGCGGGAGGCCAAGGAGATCCGCAACCGGGCGGACCGGGACGTGGAGATCGAGGTCGCCCAGGCCAGGAGCCAGGCGGAGATCATCAAGGCGGAAGGGGACGCGGAGTATATGCGCATCCTCAGCGAAGCCTACAACAGCAAGCAGAAGGCGGAATTCTATACCTTTATGATCGCCCTGGACGCCATGAAGAAATCCATGACCGGGGAGAAGACCCTGATCCTGGGGGAGGACAGCCCCCTGGCGGAGCTGTTCAACTGAGCGAATCTGAACCAGAAAAGGACCGCTGATCCGATCGCCAAAGCCATGATCGGATCAGCGGTTTATAAAGGAGAAGACATGAACTTTGAAGAAGCGCTGAATAAGCTGAAGCGGTACGGCCAGGAGCAGGTCCTGGCCTGGTACGATGGTCTGGGGGAGGCGGAAAAGGCCGCCCTGCTGCGGGAGATCGAAAAGACGGATCTTTCCCCCCTGCTTGGCTTCCGGGCCGCACTGGAGCCCAGACCCGCGGGGGAGAAGATCGAGCCCCTGGCAGCCATGGAGCTGGAGGAGATCGGGGCGAACCGGGAACGGTTCACCGCCCGGGGGCTGGAGGCGATCCGGCGGCGGAAGCTGGCCGCCGTCCTCCTGGCGGGAGGCCAGGGGACCCGACTGGGGGTGGATAAATCCAAGGGGCTGGTGGATATCGGCCTGACCCATCCTCTCTACATCTTCGAGTGTCTGTTCCGGAACCTCATGGAGGTGACGGCGCAGGCGGGGTGCACCCTGCCTCTGTACGTCATGACCAGCGCCATCAACGACCAGGCCATTCGGGACTTCCTGCGGGAGAAGGATTACTTCGGTTATCCTGCGGAGGAGGTGCGCTTCTTCGAGCAGGAGACCTGCCCCGCCGTCAGCCCGGAGGGAAAGATCCTCATGGCCTCCCGTTCCGCCATGTTCATGGCCCCCAACGGCAACGGGGGCTGGTATAAATCCATGGCCCGGGCGGGGATCACGGAGGAGCTCCGCCGGGCGGGGATCCAGTGGCTCAACGCCTTCGCCGTGGACAACGTCCTCCAGCGCATCGCGGACCCCTGCTTCCTGGGGGCTGTGCTGGACCGGGGCTGCGACAGCGGCGCCAAGGTCATCCGCAAGGCCTTCCCGGAGGAGAAGGTGGGGGTCATGTGCCGCCGGAACGGCCGGGCCAGCGTGGTGGAATATTATGAGCTCACCCCGGAGATGCTGGAGGAGCGGAATGGAAGCGGAGACCTGGCTTATAACTTCGGGGTCATCCTCAACTACCTCTTCCGGGTGGACGCCCTGGACAAGTTCCTGGGGGATAAGCCCATCCTGCACCTGGCGAAGAAAAAGGTGCCCTGCCTGGATGAGAAAGGGGAGGTCATCCAGCCGGAGACCGAGAACGGCTATAAGCTGGAGACCTTGATCCTGGACCTGGTGGAGAAAATGGATTCCTGCCTGCCCTTCGAGGTGGTGCGGGAGAAGGAATTTGCCCCCATCAAAAACAAAACCGGTGTGGACTCCATCGAGAGCGCGAGAGAACTGCTGAAGCTGAATGGCATAGTGCTTTGACCAATCACGATTTGCCTCCAGGTCGAAAGGCCCGGAGGTTTTTCATATGGGAACGAGGGAATTTCGCGCCTGCGGGCGCGATTTCTGCTGGGATGCAGAATAACATCGTATCTGCCGACATTCACGTTAGTTTGCCTCCGGCGGCCCGATTTCTTTTTGCTCGTCAAAAAGAAATCGGAAAAAGAAAAACCGCGCGGGGGAACCTTCCGAAAGGCTCCCCTGCGACCCCCTCCTCACGGCCAACGGGGGCACCCTTGCGAGGGTGCCCCCATTGGATTCCCCCTCCCGGGGACGGGAGACGGAGGGTTGCCTTCCATGAAAGGGGAAGAATCGCGAAGCGGTGGAGAGGTTTTTTCATCTCCAAACGTACTTTTTTCACCTTTTTCGCAAAACCCCCTTGACATTGACGCGGCGTCAAATTGTAGGGTGGAGGCAGAAAACCGGAAAAACGGAGGTGTTTTCCATGAAAAAGGCCCTGTGCGTCATCTTGGCGCTGCTTCTGCTTATTCCTCTTTTCGCCTGCGGGCGGAAGACAGATCCGGATCCGTCGCCTGCGGCGGTCCCTGCTTCAACAGATGCCCCGGCCTTGACAGAGACTCCCACCGCCAAGCCGGAGACCCCGGAGCCCGCTGACGCCCGGAAGTCGATCACGGAGGAACGGGCGGCGGAATACCTCCGCAGCCGGGATCGTGACTATGTGCTGAACAACCTGGGGGTCTATATTGAGTACTACTGCCTCACCCACCCGGAGGCAGAGCTGGACTGTGCGGGCTGTACCGAAGATTCCCGCTCCCTGATTGCAAACGTGTACGGGGCGGATGCGGAAGCCTTCGGGGATTCCGGCCTGCTGCCGGATTTCGTGACCCTGCGCGTCGTCGACCCACCGTTGGAGGACGGGGATACCCCCTCCCTGGCCTGCCGTGGTTACCCGGAGGCGACCTTGCTCCTGGAGGGCCTGCCGGAGAACGTGGAGGCCGCCCCCGTGGGGGAGGTGTGCTGGCCCACCCTGAGCTGCCGCTGGCGGCTGAAGGAACGGCTCCCGGAGGACCCGGCGTTTCAGGAGCAGTTTTGGGTATATCAGCTCCTTGGGGAGTGGGCAAATTACGATGAGGAGGCAGGGGTCTGGCGGACGGGCGATTTGCGCCTGGATGTGACGAACGGGGCTCGGCTCAAGAAGGAAAGCAAAATTGCCCGTGCCCTGGAACTGACCCTGCCCCTGCGGCAGTCGGATACGCTGGACCCACGGGACATCCCCAGCATGGAGGAATCGGGCTGGCGGGTTGAACCGGACGCGAGCGTGGATTATTTTGAGGAAGTACCCATCCTGTATCTCTACGCACAGCGTCAGGAGGAGGTGACCCTCTCCGTCGGGGAGGGAGAGGAGCTGCGCGGAACTCTGGTCACCGGCGGGATTTTTGATACCTACCGCCCGGAGGCGGAGATCCTGAATACCCGCCTTGCGGCAGTGCTGACGGAACTGCGGGATGATTTGGGGGAGGAGACCTTCCTGGAGAAATACGGCGACCTGACGGACTTCACCTTCTGCCAGGAGGACCTTGCGGACCTCTTTCTGATCCGTGCCCCCATCCGGGCAAGCCTGGGAGGCTTCGACTTCGAATATGTCTCCCCTTGGGGAGAACTGGAGGAAGCGGCGGCCTGGTGCCTGTACAGCCGCAGCCTGGGGCTTCTTGCCCTGGAGGCTCCCCTCATCGGCTATACCCTGGAGCCCTGGGAATTCGAGACCACCGGCGCACCCTGGTTCGAGACCCGCTTCCCCTGGCGCGGGGTAGTCTTCAGCGGGGAGGAGAGCTACCGCTTCCAGCTCTCCCCGGAGGGGGGAACGCGCTTCACGTCTCTGCGCTATGTGCTCACCGCCGGAAACGACAGCTTCCGGGACCTTCGGGCCATCGCTGAGAACGGCGTCCTGTCCTCGGCCTGGCTGCTGGAGGTGGAACCCGCCGATGGGGAGGCCTGGAGCTGCGCTGTCGACGTGAGCAATAAGTACGGCTATGACTTTTACGAGCGCTGCTATATCCAGCTCCTGGGGAGAAGGACCCCGGCCATTTTCCAGGCCTACCGGGAACAGCACCCGGATGCGGACGTGTGGGTAAACGGCTGGTCCGTCCTACGGGGAGAGGACGGCGGGGAATACCTGGAGGTATCCTGCTATGGAGTGGACCTCCCCACCCTGGAGGCCTCCGGCTTTCTCCCGGAGCGGATGGCGCTGAGCTACCAGGAAGCCCCCTTCAACCAGAAGGAAGCCCACCCCTGCCCCCATGAGCCGGAATGGGAGAAGAAATACTGGAGCGAGGAGCGGGAGGACGCCGTCACCCTCACCATGGCCCAGCCGGTGTACCCCCTCTATCCCGAGTACGTGGAGGTGACGGTCAAATGCAAAAAGACCTTCGACCGGGACTGGTACCGCTTCAGCAAGTATGTGGACGGGGAGTGGCGGGACGTCTACCGAATCCTCTCCGGGACACTGCAGTTCCTCTACGTTGAGGCGGGGGAGACCACCCTCCAGGCCCCCACCATGTCCAGGTTGGGCCCCGGCCTCTACCGCCTGTACCTCAATCAGGAGTACTGGGTGGAGTTCCAGGTCAGCGACGAAGTACCTTTGCCTGCGTCCTGATCCGCTCCGGGAATGTGCAAGGTTCGGTTTCCAAAGAATTTCCAACTATTTTGCAAAAACCTCTTGACATTGACGCGGCGTCAAATTGTAGGGTGGAGGCGGAAAACCGGAAACGGAGGTGTTTTTCGTGAAAAAGACACTTTGTTTTGCGCTGATTCTGACCATGATTCTGTCTCTGGCCGCCTGCAGCCGGGAGCCGAAGGCCCCCGCGCCGGAGCCCAGCTCCACGGCAGTCCCCGTGTCGACCCCGGCAGCAGCGCCGGAGACACCGGAGCCAGAGCCGGAGCCCGCCGCCGTTCCGACGGCTGAACCCACCGACGCTCCGGAGCCGCAGGAGCCTCAGACCCCCCTGGAGCGGGCCCTGGCCTACCTCCGGCTGCGGGATAAGGACTGGAACTATGTGACTGCGCACATGGGTACCTACCAGGAGCTCTACAGGCTGACCCATCCCGGGGCGGACGTGCAGATCATCGGAGGAGGCATCGGGGCGAAGGAGATCTCCGTGGAGGTGGCCGGGGAGGACGCCCGGGCCTTCGCGGAGGCGGGGATCTTCAGCGACCGGATCACCGTTTCTCCGGTGAAAAGAGGCGGTCCCGCTTTTCCGCAGGATCTACCCATCCCCCGGGAGCCGGAGACCGACCGGGTCTCGGAACGGGGCATGCGCATCACCATGGACCGGGCGGTCTGGCCCGTGGGCGCGGAGTACGTGCGCTTCACCTATACAAACGAGACGGATGATTCCCTGGAATATGGAGCCAAGCAGCGTCTGGAAAAGTATGTGGACGGGAGCTGGCAGAGTTACCGCTTTCCGGGGATGGTCCTTGCCATCGGCTATTCGGTTTCACCCCATTCCTCCCATAGCTACCTGTTTCCCCTGACGGAGTGCCTTCCCCTGGGGGAGGGATTGTATCGGGTGGGGATCGTCTACACCGGCGGCTGGGACTGGGCGGAATTCGTTGTCCAGCGTGATGCGGAACCCCTGGACCTGACGCCGGTGGTGCGCAGGAGCTATCCGGAGGCAGCTCTTCTTCTGGCGGAGCTGCCGGAGGGAGTGGAGAGCGGGCTGCAGGTCCCCACCCAGTGGCCGGCTGTGAGCCATACCTGGAGGCTGGAGGAGGACTGTGGACTTTCGGACCCGGAGCTGGCGGAGCTGCTGCTGGGGACGGGAGCGGAATACGATCCGAAGACGGAACTCTGGAGGGCCGGAAACCGGACCCTTGATCTGAAGGACGGAGCCGAACTCACGGCGGAGGATCCGCTGGTCCGGGCTTTGACGCTGCTGGTCCCGGCGCGGGGGGCGGATACCCAGGATCCCCGCAGTATTCCCGCTTTGGCGGAGGCAGGCTGGGTGCGGAACGGCATCTTCACCAGCTCCGACGTCCCCTTCCTCAGCCTCTATGACGCCCGGATAGAGGAGATCGGCGTAACGGATCAGGCGGGGATCCTGCGCACAGCGGAGCTGGTGAGCGGCTGGGGATGCATAGAATATCTCCCAAACTGTGCAGTCCTGACCGACCGGCTGGAGGCGCTTCTCGCGGAAAAACGCACCGCGCTGGGGGAGGAGGCCTTCCTGGCGGAATACGGGGACCTGGCGGGGTATTCATTCCGACCGGAGGACCTGGCGCAGCTGTGTCTGGTGCATGTGCCCATCCGGGCAAGGCTGGGGAGGAACGCCTTCGACTATACTTATGTCTCCCCCTGGGGGGAACTGGACGGAGCGGCCTGGCTCCTGTATGACAGGGAGAGTCAGGAGATCCTTGCCCTCAGCGCCCGGTATCTTGGCTACCGCCTGGAGCCGGAGGACGTTTGGGAGACCATTTCCCCCATGGAGCAGGCTGAAAAATTCCTCCCCCTGATGGAGGGGGAGGAGGAACTGCGCCTCACCCGGATGGACTACGTGCTCATCCCCGGGCAGGAGGAGGGAACCCTCATTCCCGCCTGGCGGATGCTGGCAGAGACGGCCTCCGGGGAGGTTCGGACCTGGGTGGTGAGCGCCCGGAACGATCGGCAGAGCGCCTATGACCTGCAGCAGCGGGCCTATCTCCAAAACCTGCAGAAGGAGATCCCCGGCCTGTTTCAGGCATACCGGGAGCAGCACCCGGATATGGACGTATGGCTGGACAGCTGGGGCCTGGATCGCCTGGAGGAGGGCAAAGAATACCTGGCGGTGAGCTGCCATGGGGCGGATATCCCGACTCTGGAGACCTCCGGCTACCTGCCGGAAGAGGTGGTGCTCAAGTGGCTGGAAAGCCCCTTCAACCAAAAGGAAGCCCACCCCTGCCCCCATGAGCCGGAGTGGGAAAAGAACTGGGGAACGGTGGATTTCAACATGGCTTCGGCGGTCTATCCCCCGTATCCCGAGTATGTGGAGGTGACGGTGAGCTGCGAAAAGCCCTTGGCGCTGGACTCGCTGAGCTGCAAAAAGTACGTGGATGAAGAATGGCGGTACGTATGCCCTGTCTATATCGGAAGCTTGCAGTCCCGCACCCTGGAGCAGGGGGAAACGACCCTGCAAGTATATCTCCTGTCCAGACTGGGGCCTGGCCTCTACCGCCTGTATATCAACGACAAATTCTGGGTGGAGTTCGCGGTTGCGGACAGCGGGGAGTAAAGCACGGAGGACGGCAACTGCCGTCCTCCGGATCTGTAAATGAAGTGGGATCTTACCCTTTGAGCTGCTTCGCTTTTTCCGTGATCCCTTTCTCCCGCCAATGGCCGAAGAGGAAGCAGGGGAGGATGATGAGCATCCCCACCAGCATGCTCAGGCCCCAGGCCATGAAGATGCCGATGTTGTGCTCCATCCCCACCCCGGCGGCCTGGGCGGCAGCCCGGTCGGCGTACTGTCCCGCGGCCACGGCGGCGTCCAGATCCAGATCCAGCGGACGGGCGGAGAGGGCCCAGCCGATGGGCACCTTGAGGATGGTGGAGCCGATGACGCAGAGAGAGGCGGTAAGGGCCGCACCCGCGCCCCGGAGAGCGCCCGCCAGCACGTTCTGGACCCCGTAAAAGATGTAGAAGAAGCACACAAAGCGGATGCCTGCCGCCGCCATGCTCCGGGCGCTTTCGCTGGCCCCGAAGATGAGGGTGATGGCCGGGCAGAAGATATACAGGAGGACGGAGAGGACCAGGGTCACCCCGCAGGCCAGGAAAAGAGTGGTGCGGATGCCCTTTTCCGTACGGTCCAGGTTTCCGGCCCCCACGTTCTGGCCCACATAGGTGGTGACGGCGGTGGAGAAGCCCATGAGGGGCAGGAGGACGAAGCCGTCCAGCTTCATGAGCATGGAATGGGCGGCGATGAATTCCGTGCCGAAGCGGTTGGAAAAGGTCTGGTTGATGAGGCTGCCCCCGGCGAAGCACATGCTCTGGAGGGCGGAGGGGAGGCCCAGCCGGAGGATCTGCCCGGCGATGGTTTTGTCCATGCGCAGGTGCCGGAAATCCACCTTCGCCCCGTATACCCCCGTGGCCTGCCGCCGCAGCATGAGCAGCCCGCTGAGGATATGGGCCAGGATGGTGGCGATGGCTACCCCTGCCACATCCCAATGGAAGACGCAGACGAAGAGCAGGTCCAGGGCGATGTTGATGAGGCTGGAGATGATGAGGGCGTACATGGGCCATTTCGCGTCCCCAAGGCCCTGGACCATGCCGTTCATGTTGTTGTACAGCACGTTCCCGCAGGTGCCCAGGAAGATGATGCGGATATACAGGGCCGCGTCATCCAGAATATCCGCCGGGGTACCCAGGAGGACCAGGATGGGCTTGGAGCAGAGGAAGCCCACAACGGTGATGAAGGCTCCCGCCAGCATGCTCAGCAGGAAGGTGGTGGTCATGGCCCTCTCCAGCTGCCTGGTATTTCCGGCGCCCCGGTATTGAGCGATCACGATGTTCGCCCCCATGCTCACTCCCATGTACAGGGCGTTGAACACCAGCATAATGGCGAAGCTGGCGTTTACGGCGGCGAGACAGTGGGTCCCGTCGAAGGCAAAGTTCCCCACCACCACGCTGTCCACCACGTTGTACAGCTGCTGGAACAGATTCCCCAGGATGATGGGCAGAGAGAAGCGGAGGATCTTCTGGGTGATGGGACCGCAGGTCAGGTCCCGCCGGTCGGCTGCCCGGAGCAGCCGTTCTTCTTTCGTCAATTTGCGTCAGTCCTTTGTACGCAGCGCCGCTGCGATTTTTTCATAGACAGGGAGGGATACGCCATACTTTGCCCCCTGACGGGGGACATCCAGGATGAGGCCCTCCAGCTCCGAGGCCCCGCCCCGGAGGATATCCCGCTGGAGGGAGGTGGTCATCTCCGGTTCCACCCCGTCCAGGATGGCCAGGTTCCGGGCTTGCAGGTCCGGGTCCAGCTCCACCCCCTGCGCCCGGGCCAGGAGGACGATCTCTCCCACCAGGGCGGCGAAGCAGTCCCGGATCTCACCGGGCTTCTGCATGGCCCCGGCGCTGACGTTATAGTACAGGCCGCAGGCCCCCTGGGGGGAAACATAGGAGAACTTCGTCAGACAGTCCCGCCGGATGTTCCGGGAGAGGTTGGCGTCCACGCCGCAGGCGGCCAGGTCCTCCCGGATCTTCTCCAGGACGGGAGGCGTCTCTCCCCCCGGTAGGCCGAAAAACACCCGGAGGATATCCCCCCGCATGAGGATACGGCCGGGGGAGGCAAGCTCGGAGGCAATGTAGATGCAGCCGTCCGTCACCAGAGGATCGGGCAGCCGTGCCCGCAGCCATTCCCCGGTCTCCGGCAGGTTCAGGATGGGAACGATCACCGTATCCTTCCCGGCGGTGCGCCGGAGGAAGGGAAGGGCCTCTTCCAGGGAATACCCTTTGACGCAGAGAAAGATCACGTCCGGGACACCGGAATAAGCTTCTGTATCCCAGGCCTGGACGGGCCCCAGGGAGAAGGAGCCCGAGGGCTTGTCCACCAGCAGACCTTCCCGGGTCAGCGCTTCCAGCTGCTTTCCCCGGGCGATGAAGGCGGCGTCCAGCCCACCCCGGAGGAGGTGGGCGCCCAGGGCGCCGCCGGTGCCCCCGCTTCCCAGGATCAGGTATCTCCGGCTCAAAGGTCGACCCGGTATGAAGCGATATACTCCATATCCGTCTCCGTCTCCAGGCCGGGATCATTCAGGATGAAGGTGGGCTTCAGCCCATCCTCCTCCGCCGTTATGGCAAAGTGGCAGAGAGCGATGCCCAGGTCGATCTTCTGCAGATCCCCGGTGGAAGCATCCCCGGCAAGACCTTTCGTCCGCTTCAGGCAGAAATGGACCGCCCCATCCTGCACCACGGCCCGCCAGGGCTGCTTGTTCACCGCCGAGGGGGCGAGACGCACCGCCTCCAGCGGCCTGGCCAGGGCTCCGGCGGCCTCGGGACTGAGGGAATGGCCGAAGTCCCGCTGGAAGAACAGCTCCCCGAAGGGCAGACGGGTATCAGCCCCCACGCCCTTCCGCATGAGGCTCTCCCGCAGGGAGGGCTTTTTTGCCGGATAGCCCAGAGGGCTGGCGCAGGGCATGAACTCCCCGGGGCCCAGGTCCATGGCCTTCTGGAAGGCATCCCGGTTCAGTGTGCCCCCCAGCCATACGGTGCCGATCCCCAGGGACCAGGCATAGAGCACCAGCTTTTCAAAGGCATAGCCCAGGGCTTCCTCGGCGTGTTCCGTTCGGGAGAGCTTTGCCGCGAAATACAGGCTCTCACCCGTGACCACGGGGCTCTTCAGACCATGCTCCTTTGCATCCAGCAGTCGGAATTCCGGAGCGATCCCCCAGGGAGTGGGGATATCCGCCATAAAGGAGGCGATCGCCTCCCGGTGCTCCGGCTTCAGGGGAGAGGCGTCATAGGTGCGCACGCTGCGCCGGGTCCGGATGAGAGAGAATCCGTTTTCCATACTCATTCCTCCTCCCGGCGGCCTTCCCGCCGCCGGATGATCAGCAGCACCGCCAGAAGGATCCCCAGGGTCACGGGGGCGGCCAGGGCGGCGGCTGAACTGTTCGTGCGGGAACCGATGATCCCCGCCAGAATATACCCCGGCACGCACACCGCCGCGGCGGTGAGGGCGTAGGGCAGCTGGGTGGTCACGTGGTTGATATGGTTGGATTTGGCTCCGGCGGAGGACATGATGGTGGTGTCCGATATGGGGGAGCAGTGGTCCCCGCAGACTGCGCCGGCCAGGCAGGCGGCGATGGAGATCACCAGCATCTCCGATTCCCCGGGGAACACGGCGCAGACGATGGGGATCAGAATGGTGAAGGTGCCCCAGCTGGTGCCTGTGGAGAAGGCCAGGAAGACGGAGACTACGAAGGCGATGGCGGGGATCAGCATCTGCACCGCTTCGGCGGAGGAGGCCATGAGGCCATGGATGAAGTCCGCCGCCCCCAGGAGGCCGGTGACTCCGGACAGGTTCCAGGAGAGAATGAGGATGATCATGGGGGCGCACATGGAGCGGAAGCCCGCTGCGAAGCAGCCCATGAAATCCTTGAAGCTGAGGACGCCCCGGTCCATGTACAGCCAGAAGGTGACGATCACGGTGACCAGGCTCCCCATCACCAGGCCCCGGGCGGAATCCGCGTCCGCAAAGGCGTCGATGAGACCGGCCCCGCGGAAGAGACCGCCGGTATACACCATGCCCAGCAGGCAGGTGAAGATCAGCACCGCCACGGGGATCACCAGGTCGGAGATCCGGCCGTTTTCCTGCGGAGCCTCCTCCGCCTCCTCGTAGGGCTGATCCCCGGCGGTGAACAGGTCCCCCTTCCGGGCGTTGGCCTCGTGCAGCCGCATGGGACCGTAATCCAGCTTCAGCAGCACCAGGAGCAGGAGCATCACCAGGGTGGCCAGAGCGTAGAGGTTATAGGGAATGGTGCGGATGAACATATGGAACCCGTTGATCTCCATCCCCTCGGGCACCGCATAGCTCACGGCGGCGGCCCAGCAGGAGATGGGGGCGATGATGCACACCGGGGCGGCGGTGGAGTCCAGCAGATAGGCCAGCTTGGCCCGGGAGACCTGATGCCCGTCGGTAATGGGCCGCATGACGCTGCCCACGGTCATGCAGTTGAAGCCGTCGTCCACGAAGATCAGCAGGCCCATGACGATGGTGAGGAGCTGAGCTCCCATCCGGGTCTTGATCCGCTTCTGCGCCCAGCGGCCGAAGGCGGCGGCCCCGCCGGACCGGTTCATCAGCACCACCAGGGTACCCAGAAGGGTGACGAAGACCAGGATGCAGGCATGGGAGGAGTTTGCGATGCCGGAGACCAGACCCGCATCCTCATGGAAGAGCAGGGTATTCAGGGCCAGCTCCCCGTTTCCTCCGGCATAGAGCAGCGCGCCTGCCGCGACGCCGACGAAAAGGGAACTGTAAACTTCTTTTGTGATCAGGGCCAGGGCGATGGCGATCACCGGGGGCAGCAGGGACGGGACCGTGGCGTATACCCCGGGAGTGTATTCCTCCGCCGCCTGGCCGGGGGTGAGTATGGTCAGGACCACCAGGACCGCTGCGGCGGCCAGGGCCAGAAGATTGTAAACTAACTTTTTGCCTCTCATTCATCCACACTTTCTTGTTTCACAGGGGCTCAGCTTCAGCCACGGTCGTTGGTGGCGTCTCCGCTGCCGCTCAGCGGGATGGATTCCCCCAGATAGGTAGGCTCCGGCAGAAAGACGCACTGGAAAAAGTCTTTGTCCCGGGCCAGGATCTCCCGTATATCCCGCAGGGTCTGGCCTGCGTACCGGCAGGTATCGCAGGAGACGCCCACCGCCTCCAGCCCCAGCCGGGAGGCAATGTACAGCGCCCGGGGCAGATGATAGGCCTGGGTGACGATGATCACCCGCTCCGCCCCGAAGATCGCTTCGGCCCGATACAGGCTGTCGTAGGTGCTGAAGCCCGCGTGATCCATGAACACGTCCTCCGAGGGGACGCCCGCTGCCATGGCCGCGTCCTTCATGGCGTTCACCTCGTCATGATCCTCCCGGCCATGGTCCCCGCTCATGATGAGCTTCGGGGCGGCTCCGGCCTCATAGAGCGCCACCCCCGTATCGATCCGCTCCCGGAGCATGAGGCTGGGGCTGCCGTCCGGCATCAGGCCTGCCCCCAGCACCAGGATGCAGTCCCAGTCCCCGGATACCGGGTCCTCCGGAGACAGGATCCGGTTTCGGGCATGCAGGAGCATGACCGCATTGGGCCCCAGGCCCAGCAGGAGCAGGAGACAGAGGATCGAGACCAGGGCGATCCGCAGGCCCTTTTTCTTTCTCTTCATGGATATGCCCTCCAGGATCTTTTCATTATACGTGAAAGCGGGAAAATATACAATACGGGGTATTGCACAGAGGGGGGCAAAAGCATAGAATTTCCTCAGAAAGAGAGGAGAGCCGGATATGGAGCAAAAACGACTGGAGCTGGCCCTGTACGGCAAGGGGGGCATCGGCAAATCCACCGTCAGCGCGAACCTCTCCGCCGCCCTGGCGGCGGCGGGCAGCCGGGTGCTGCAGGTGGGCTGCGACCCCAAGCATGATTCCACCCGCCTGCTGCTGGGGGGCGGCAGCCTTCCCACGGTGCTGGACTATCTCCGTACCGTGTCCAAAGAGGAGGAAAAGCTGGAGGCGGTGCTGCGGATAGGCTGGGGCGGCGTCGGCTGCGTGGAAGCGGGCGGTCCGAAGCCCGGCGTGGGCTGCGCCGGCCGGGGCATCATCACCGCCTTTGAGTTCCTGGAGCGGCACCGGGCCAAGTCCGATTACGATATCCTGATCTATGACGTGCTGGGGGACGTGGTCTGCGGCGGTTTCGCCGTACCCATCCGCCGGGAGTACGCCGACGGGGTGTTTCTGGTGACCAGCGGGGAATTTATGGCGCTTTACGCCGCCAACAATATCCTCCGGGGCATCCGGAATTTCGACGGCGGCGATTGCCGCCGGACGGCTGGGATCATCTTCAATGAACGCAATATGGCCGGGGAGGCGGAGCGGGTGGAACGCTTCGCCCGGGCGACGGGACTGCCCATCGTGGCCCGGGTACCCCGGAGCGAGGCCTTTTCCCGGGGCGAGGAGGAGGGGAAGCCTCTTCTGGCCCTGGAGGGCTTTGAGGAGGAAAAGACCGTGTTCACCCACCTGGCGGATAAGATCCGGCAGGGTCTCACCCTCTATGAGGCGAGACCTCTGGAGGACGAGGTCCTGGAAGACGCGGTGTTCCGGGGCGGAAGCGCAGGGATACCGGTCCGCATTCCGGAAAAGCCGGAGGAGAGAGCGGCGGAAAGACCGACCCCTGTCCCGGCCCCGGAGGCCGGGGAGTCCCGCATGCCTCTGTACGGCTGTGCCTTCAACGGAGCCTCCACCACGGCCATCCATCTGACGGACGCCGTCGTCATCGCCCAGTCCCCCCGATCCTGCGCCTTCTATACCTGGCAGAACATCAGCTCGCCGGGAAGAAAGAACATCTTCAACCGGGGCATCGTCATGCCCTCCGCTCTCAGCCCCAACTATGAGACAACGGAGCTGGGCCACGCCGAGGCCGTGTTCGGCGGTGCGGAAAAGCTGAGGGCCCGGGTGGAAAAGGCTCTGGAGCGAAAGCCCGGAGCGGTGGTGGTGATCAGCTCCTGCGTCAGCGGCATCATCGGGGACGACCTGCTGAGCCTGGAGCGCCTGTCCACCCCCGAGACCCCGGTGATCGCCGTTCCGGCGGACGGGGTGATCGGCGGAGACTATATGGAAGGGATCCGTCTCTGCCTCCATACCCTGGCGGAAAAGCTGGTGCGCCGGGACGCGCCGACGCAGCCCCGGACGGTGAACCTCATCGGGGAGGTGGGGGTGAGCTACTATACCGAGTCGGATTACCGGACCCTGCGCCGCCTCCTGGAGGGCATGGGGATCTCCATCGGCTGCCGTTTCCTGGGGGACTGCACGGCTGAGGAGCTCAGGAACCTCACCGCCGCCCCTTTGAACCTCCTGGCCACGGACAGCCAGGATAACCTGGAGCTGAAGGCCTGGCTGGAATCGGAGTATGGCTGCCGGTTCAAGCCCGGTACGCTGCCCATCGGCTTCCGCGCCACCCGGGACTTCCTCCTGGAACTGGGAGATTTCTTCGATTGCCGGGAGGAAGCTGAGGCCCTGATCGCCCGGGAGGAGGCGGATTACCGGCGGGAGATCGAAGTCCTGCGCCCGCTGCTCCGGGGGAAGCGGGTGCTCATGACCACCATCAACGCCAACCAGGACTGGCTCCTGGACGCGGCGGAGGACTGCGGCATGGAGTTCGTGTGGATCGGGGTGCTGAACTATCTGCGCCGGGAGCTGCATGTCACGGACCGGAAGGAACGCTTCTCCGCCATTGAAGAGATCACCGGGGCCAGGCAGGTGGAGGAAAAGATCCGGGAGCTGAAGCCGGACCTGGTCCTGGGGAACTTCACCGCCGGGAAGGGGGAGGGAGACTATCTGACGGACACCCTGCCCATGACCCAGCCCATCGGCTTCGGCTCCGGCCTCACGGTCCTCCGCCGCTGGGCCCAGCTGAACAAAAACGAAAGCGAGGGGGAGTGGAAGAATGACGAACGCTGGTTCCAAGAGTATTACGCCTGACTGCACCACCGGGGCCATTTTCGCCATGGAAGGCATCCGGAACGCCGTGGTGCTGCTGAACGGACCCATGGGCTGCCGCTTCTACCACAGCACCACCTCCCGCTTCCTCACCATCCGCCCCCTGCTGCGCCTGCCCCAGGAGGAGGGAGGAGAAGCCAGGCCGGTGGATTACAATACGCTGAACAACTGGTTTTTCCGTCAGGAGCGGGTACCCTGCACCTGGCTGGACGGAGAGGACTACGTATACGGCACCCGGGAGAAGGTGCTGGAGGCGTTGGCGTACATCCGGGATCACGTGGCCTTCGATCTGCTGGCCATCGTGAATTCCCCCGGGGCAGCCCTCATCGGAGACGCTCTTCTGGAGCCAGCCAGGGCCCTGCTGGGTGAGAAGGTCATTCTGCTGGAGACGCCGGGCTGGTCCGCCTCCTGGGAGGATGGGGCCTCCGCCGCCGCTCTCCAGGTCCTGAAAGGCCTGAAACTGCGGAAGGACAGGGAAGTCCCGGGCCGGGTGAACCTCCTGGGGGTGAACCTCTGGCAGCGATACCATGAGGGAGACGTGCTGGAATTGAAGCGCCTGCTCGCCCTCTGCGGCGTCGGGATCGGGGCGGTACTCTGCGCCGGGACTTCGGTGCCCGAGCTGGAGCGGCTCCCGGAGGCGGAGCTGAATCTGGTGGTCTGCCCGGAACTGGGGTTGGATTGCGCGAAATATCTGGAGGAGGCCTGGGGCACGCCGTATCTCTGCCCGGACCTGCCCGTGGGCTTTTCCGCTTCGGAGCGATTCGTAGAGGATGTGTGCCGCCGACTGGGGAAGGATCCTGCCCCCGCCCTGGAGGAGAGCCGCCGGGCCCGGGCCCTGGCCTGGTACAAGCTCCGGGACTTTGAGCAGAGCTACGGCAGGCCCCGGGGTGTGAAGTTCCACGTGGATATCGGCCCCTCCGCGGACAGGGCTTATACCGCTTTTCTCCGGGACTACCTGGCCATGATCCCGTCCCCGGCGCAGGAAGCGGAGCTGGTATTCTCCGACGCCAACGTGATCGCGGAGCTCATGCTGGAGAACCGGACCTTCTGCGGGATCGAGGCGAGGATGCCCAGCATGGGCTATACGGACCTGATCCCCAAGACCCACCTGGGGGTAAACGGGGCCCTGTTCCTCATCGAGCAGGTGCTGAACGGACTGATGAGCAAAATATAAAGGGTGCAGATTCTTTTGCCCGTTTCCCCTTGCCGGAATCCCACAAGGGGTGTAAAATGCGGCCAATCAGCCTGTGCCTGCAAAGGAGTGCATCCCATGATCCCTTTTGACGAGAAATACTGTCTGGATACCTTCCGGCGTCTGCTGGCGGTGGACAGCACCACCGGCCAGTATGAGGAGATCCAGAAGCTCCTGTGCGCCATCCTGGATGAGCTGGGTTATCCGTACAACGTTGCCCGCAAGGGCGGCGTCATCGCTGACCTGGGGGGCGAGGGGAACGCCCTGTGCCTCACCGCCCATGTGGACGATATCGGCCTGATGGTGCGGCATGTGAACGGGGACGGGACCTTGAACGTCTGCCCCGTGGGCGGCCTCTATCCCTTCTACTGCGTGACGGAAAACGTCCGGGTGTATACCCGGGACGGAAAGGTGTATACGGGCACCGTCTGCCGGACCCCCAACTCCATCCATGTGACGGAGGAGGAGCTGCGTGCCGTGCTGCCGGATTTCCGCACCAACGTATGCGTCGTCCTGGATGCGGATACCCGCAGCGCTGAGGAGACGAAGGCCCTGGGGGTGGATACCGGGGACGTCATCGCCCTGGAGCCGCGCATGACCGTTTCCGGCGGCTATATCAAGAGCCGGTTCATCGACGATAAGGCCTGCGCCGCCCTGCTCCTGGCCTTGTTGAAGGGAATGAAGGAGAGCGGGAAGACCCCGGGGCGTAAGGTTTACGCCTATTTCGCCGTATATGAGGAGATCGGCCACGGCACTGTGGTGCTGCCCCGGGATGTGGAGGACATGATCGCCATCGATATCGCCCCCACCGGGCCGGACCAGAATTCCGACGAGCGGAAGGTCTCCATATTTGCCAAGGACTCCCGCTACCCCTACCACTGGGATCTGACCAGCGAACTCCGGGCGGCGGCGATCCGGGCGGGTATCCCCTTCGTGATGGACATTTTTACCCCCCATTACGGCACGGACTGCGACCCGGTGATCACAGCGGGGTACGACGTGCGCCACGGGGCCATCGGCCCGGGTACCGCCAACAGCCACGGCTACGAGCGCACCCATATGGAAGGCCTGAAGGCCACCCACGATCTGCTGGCGGCGTATCTGGAGCTGTAAGCTTTCCGAGGAAGAGACCGCGACTCCCCGGCGTAAGCCGATGCTCGATTTGCGGTCAGAAATCAACCGGCGGAGTCGGTCCGCCGACAATGAATGACAAGGATCCCGGACTGTCCTGCTTGGAACAATCCGGGATCTTTTTTTCCTGTTTCGCAAAAGGGGTTTCCGATTGAGTTTTTCCGGGTCCTTGACAGATCTGCAGATCTGTCAGTTTGCGAACCGCGGAAACTGTATCCATGACGTCAATCGTCGTCGTCGCGGTCATCGTCGCGGTCATCGTCGCGGTCATCGTCGCGGTCGTCGTCGTGGTCATCGTCGCGGTCGTCGTCACGGTCGTTCCCGCCGTAGTAACCGGGGTCTTCCTGTCTGTGCTCGTAATAGGTGTCTGCCCCGGCACCAATGCCGGTCATATCGCTGCGGTCATCGTCGTCGTCGTGATCATCGTCGTCATCGTGATCATCGTCGTCGTCGTGATCATCGTCGTCGTCGTGATCATCGTCGTCATCGTGATCATCGTCGTCATCGTGATCATCGTCGTCGTCGTGATCATCGTCGTCATCGTGATCATCGTCGTCGTCGTGATCATCGTCGTCATCGTGATCATCGTCGTCATCGCGATCATCGTCGTCGTCGTTATCATCGACATCGTCGTGATCATCGTCATCGTTTAGGTCATGGACATCGTCGCGGTCATCGTCATCGTCCAGATTATCATCGGTGTCGAGGTCATCGTCATCGTCCCGGCCCTCGTCATCGTCCCGATCATTGCCGTCATCTAGGTCGTCAAGGTCGTCCTCATCCAAAAGGGAGTTCAGATCGCCTATGATCTCACCGTTTTCTCCCAGGTATTGAGATGAATCGATCCCAGCTGCTTCAAAGTACCGGATCAGGGCAGTCATCGACATGGATGCCAATTCCTGCACGTTCCAGGAAGCCTGATCAGTTATGATACGCTGGATCAACACCGCTTTTCCTGGGGTAATGCCATAATGTGCGGCTATGTCTTCCGCTTCGTCATCTCTGTCTAAGGTCTGCCCCAGGATGACTCCGTTCCCGAGAAGTGTTTCCAGCGTATGCCCGGCATCTGCGGTAAGCCGTTTTCTGAGCGCCGTTGTCCTGCTCCCATTCTTCCCGTTGACGGAGATCAATAGTGTGTTTTGCTCCTGTGACAGATAACCGTTTTTGACCATGGATCCCAAGAGCACGTTCATGGCGTCATCAACGTTCATGCCGTACAGATCCATGTCATCCAGGATGATCCGGCCATCCTCATTGTCGGCCTCGGCGCTGACGATCCTCCCAATGCGGTTGACGTCCAGCGCGACGCTTGGATTGACATCCAGAAAAACGGTCGCGTCGGTCAGACGGAATACCTGGAACCATCCGAGAAGGATGATTGCGAAGCATGCGGCAGCCAGCCCGGCCAACCGGAAAAAATGGGCGGTGTTCCTTGGCCTCAGCTTTGTTTCTTCAAGGAACCAAGCGCCTCTGTCGGCCTTTTCTACCGAAGTGTTCCAGAGTTTTTCCGCATGGTCGGCAGGAATGCCGGAAACTGCCCGGCGGAGACGCTCGTTCACTTGCCTTTCTTCCAGACTGTTCATTGCATCTCCTCCAATTCCAGCTGGAGTCGTTTGATGCCCCGGTGGTATTTTGACAGCACGGTCGATATCGGCATTCTTAACAGGCTAGCGATCTCCCGGTGCTTCATGCCGCTCACAGCATGCAGCATAATGATCTGACATGTATCTTCCGAGAGAACGGCAAAGGCTTTTTCCAGCGTGATCCGGTCTAAGGCGTCTTCGATCCGATCCAGCCCCAGATCTGGTTCGGCCGGTTCGCGCGTTTCTTCCGTCATCTGAACGAAGCGGGCCCTGCTTCTGAACATCATCAGACAGATATTCTTCGTGATCGTAAAGACCCATGCCATGGGCTTCCCCTGGGGCTGATACAGATGAGCGGCGCTTCGTATTTTCAAAAAAGTGTCCTGCATGGCGTCTTCGGCATCGGTCCGGTTGCGGAGAATACTAAGCGCATAGGCAAAAACGGCGGACGAGCAGGTCTCATACAGTTCGCAGAATGCTGCTTTATCGTCCGCGGCAATGCGTGGAAACAGAGATTCATCAAGCTGGATCCCAGCCTGCTGAACCGGCGTCTCATATACTACCGCTTCGAATATCAGCATATCTGCCACCTTTTCCGTATGTCAGCGCAAGGCAAACAAGACTGAACGCATGCGGCCTCGGCGCAAACCGGACGGTATCCTCTTCCTTTTCTCCATTATGTCCGAGAACCGGCCGGTTTGCAACCGATTTCCGCCTCTGCGCCCAATTATCTCCTTTTCCGGATATGACTGCGTTATTTCACCCGGAAGGAAGCGGTGATGGACGTGTAAGCCGTATCCCCCCTGAGCCGGATCCCGCTTATCTTCACCGTATACTTGCCGCTCGCGAGCCCCTTCACTGCGATCTCCATCCCGTCCCTGTCCCGTTCGGAGATCCGGCAGGAATAGGTCCTGCCTTCTGCGTCCTTAATGACGACCTTGGGGTTTTTATACTGGACCAGTCCATAGAAATCCAGGTCCAGCTCGCCGTCCTTGGAGTCATATTTGGCTTTCCTTACGGAGAGCTCGCTTCGGGGCGTTTTGAACGTGCCGGTGACCGTGCCGTATGCGCCGCTCCGTCCTCTCCGGATGCCGGAAATGGTGAACGTATACTTCGTGCTCGGCTTCAAACCGTCGACACGGAAGGTGACGTCGTCATCGTCCTTCTCCGTGAACCTGACCGGGAGCTCGTTCCCCTCCGGATCTGTTACGGTCACAGATGCGTTCTTATACTGGACCTTGGTGCTGAACGCTACATCCACATAGCCTCGGCCTTCGTATTTTACCTTCCGGATTTCCGGCGAGGCCGCCATAACAGGGACCGAGATGCTGAGCAGGATCGCAAATGCGAGGATCATGGCTGCAAAACGTTTCTTCATTGTTCGTCTCCTCCTTTATTTGTGGTCTTGTTCGTTGTTCTTCGGGCTGCTGTGCCTGTTGTATTCAACATCCCGAATTTCTCCCTTCACCCGTATAATGCAGAGGATCGCCCGTTTATTGCAGCCGATGAGGAAATTTTTGCCCGGAAGAACGAAGTGTGGGTGAGATCAGGCCCCGGGCACAGATGATCCTGCGAAATGAGCGATCATCCTACGGGCCGTCTGCCTCGTCTCCGTGCTTTGCGATGAAACAAGAGACGCTGTCTCTCCCCGGCCGCTTTGACCGTATTGAGACAGCGCATCTTTTCCGCCTGCGTTCTATTTCTCCTTCATTGGCGCAGTGCCCACGTCCATATACCAGTGTTCCCCGTTGGGATCCAGGGTGACCCGGGTCGTTTTCAGAACGCCGTATGCCGTTTCAAAGCCGAAATTCTGGCAGTAGATGACGATATATTCTGCCCCGGTGACGGAGGCCTCCAGCCTGGTGACAGCGATATTGCTCCCCAGCTTTCCGGCCAGGTCGAAGCCCCGCCGTTCCCGTCCCCGGCTGGTGTGGTCATAACTGGGATACTTGACCAGGCTGACACGGATATCCGCGGCCTCCCCGGCGGGGATGACCACCGTGAACCGGAGATACAGCACCCGGCTCCGGTGCAGCACCTCATCAAAGACGTCCTCCAGGCCGAAGGGCAGGGTCCTGACGGCTGCGAGAAGGTTGGAGGACCGTTCCAGCAGGACCTGGCAGCTCAGGCCCACAAGGGTGTCCTTATCCAGCAGGACCTGCAGCTTATCTGCCAGATAATCCTCGCGATAGTTCTTCCAGAACAGGGCCAGCATCTCCCCAAGGGTGCTCTCATATCGGGTCACCGTGGCCCCGACGCTCTCCAGGAGGGTCTCGCAGGCGCCGTCGGCATAGCCCCGGATCGACCAGTCCGTTAGGTCCTCCCCCAGCACCAGGAGATACACCGCGCTCCCGCGTGTGTCCCGTATGCCCACCTGCCGGGTGCCCTTGCCGCCCTGCAGATCATTGGACCCGCCGTTGTAGCCCCATGTGGTCACGGCGGTCCGGGCCGGATCCAGGACGTAGGCGAACTCCACCGTCGGGTTTTTCGCCGTCTCGCTTTCCTGGCCGCGGAAATCGCTCAGGGCGTACACCGTCACCCTTTCCTCCAGCCGGGGCAGGGCTTCCAGACTGCGGCCCAGATAGTCGTCTCCCATCAAGGCTTTCATATCCTCCCAGGAAAAGACCGCATCTCCTCCCGGGCCTGCCAGCAGTTCCGCTTTTACCGCCTCTCCGTTCACCGTGACGGAGGGGATCAGCACCGTGTCGTCCGCAAGGGCGGCTGCGAAGGGATAATATAGAGTATAGGTCCCGGCCTCCCCGGCGGTGAGCGTGTAACTGTCCGTCACCAGGCAGGCCTGGCGGCTGCGCAGATAGGCGTACCTTCCGTCGTCCCTCAGGCCCACATCGTAAAGGGAAAAGTCATATTCCACGCTCCGTTCCACCGTCAGTCCCGTTTCCTCCGCCGTGAGGGGGAGCACCGGTCCGGCGTAGCAGTGGTAGGCTGTATCGTCCTGGCTGCTTCCACCGCCGCCGGTGCCGTCGCCGCGGCCTGCGAAGTAACCGAGGAAGGGGTTTGCAATCGCAAAGCCCAGGGGCTGCAGGAAAGACCAGCTCCCGATGAGGAGGAAGAGGCAGGCGGCCGCGGCGGCCCACGCCCCCCAGCGCCGGACCTTTCGGCAGGGCGCGGCGGCTTCCTCGATATACTCCTCCCGTACCGCCGTGATGGCGTCATATAAAACCAGGGTTCTATCCTTGTTCACAGGCTGATCCCCTCCTTTTCCAGGGCGGCTCTCAGGCTTCGGCGCAGCCGCAGCATCTTCTGAGCCAGGCGGGCGGGGGAAAGGCCCCGCTCCTTTGCCAGCTCCTGCAGAGGCACGCCGTACCAGTACCGGCGCAGGAAGAGGCGCCGGTCCTCCCGGCTCAGCTGCCTCAGCCAGGCGTCCACAGCTGCCGCCAGCTCCTTTTCCTCCATGGCGCTTTCTACCGTAACGGAGGAGGGAAGGCAGTCCTCCAGCTCGCTGAGCAGCTCCGTGATGCCCGGATCCCGCTTCTTCCGGTGCTCCCGGTTCCAGCGGCTGAGGGAGAGGTTCCGCACCACCCGCCCCAGCCAGGCCCGGAGGCTTGACGGCCTTTCCGGGGGCATGGCGTTCCAGGCGGCGTGCCAGGTATCGCTGACGGTCTCCTCTGCGTCCTCGGGGATATGCAGCAGGTTCATGGCGATGCCGTAGCAGTAGCCGCCGTATTTCTCCCGGGTCTCCTCAATAGCCCGTTCGTCACGCTCCCAATACAGGGTGATGATGCCCGCGTCCTCCATGGCCTGCCTCCTTTCCGCATTTGGTGAGGGCCCTTCATTGAAGAAGTACCGTTTTTTCGCCGGATATTGCCTCAACGGGCGAAAATTATAAAAAAAGAGAGGATCCGCACATCAGCGGGTCCTCTTCCTGTTTCGAAGCGCAGTTGCCTCCGGGTCTGTCGAACGGCCGCGGCGCAGGACGGTCATACCCAGTCCTCCTTTTTCCGAATGAAACGATCCCCCAGCAGGCTCACCGCCAGGCCGACGCCTATGCCCAGGAGAATGCCGGCCAGAACGTCTGAAGGGAAATGGAGGAAGAGATACAGGCGGGAAAAGGCAAGGAGGATCGCCAGGATCAGGGCCGGGATGCCGAAGCGCCGGTCATACCGCAGCAGGATGACAGCGGCGATGAAGCCGCTCAGACTGTGGCCCGAGGGGAAGGAAAAGTCCCGGGGCATGGACACCAGCAGGGTCACGGTCTCATCCAGCCAGCAGGGCCGGGGGCGGGCAGCCAGGGGCTTCAGCAGCAGATTGCCCAGGAGAAGGCTGCAGATCAGGCCCAGGGCCAGGGTGATCCCGCAGCGGCGGTGAGGCTTCGCCGCAATGAGCGCCAGAGCCGCAAGGATCCAGACGGCGCCGTATTCCCCCAGGGCGGTGACAAAGGGCATGAGCCCGTCCAGGAGGGGACAGCGGAGGTTTGCCTGTATCCAGTACAGAATGGAGACATCCAGTTCCTGCAGCATGGCCGGCCTCTAGTTCCGCTCCAGGCACCAGGCGATGCCAAGGGCCATGCGCCGGTCCGGTTCCTGAAAATGGTTGCCCGGATTCGACACAAAAGTGCTTTTGATCCCCCGGGACAGAAGCAGGTCCCGGAAGGCTGTCGAATGATCCTCCACCCGGCTCAGCACCGGGTTCCGACTCTTTTTTTCCTTATCCCCCAGAGAGAGGTACACCCGCTCCGGCTTGCCCGCAAGGGGATGGGCCTCCGCGTATTCAATAAAGCCCGGGAACCAGAGGGAGCCGGAGCAGCAGACCGCCCCGGTCAGCCAGGGGAGCCGGAAAAGGGCGTAGGCTGCCAGCAGCCCCGCAAGGGAATACCCTGCAAGGTACACCGGCGCAGCGGGAGCGCCCAACCCCTCCCGAACCGCGGGAAGGATCGCCTGCTCGACCCGTTCCAGGAAGGCGTCTCCGCCTCCGCCGAAATCCTCCCCGCCCTTGAACACCGCCTTTGCGGGCCAGGGGGATAGCTCCCGGTCCCAGTCCTCCACCGGGCAGGCCGCCAGGGAGAAGGAGGCATCCGTCAGATCCCTGAGACATTCCAGGACCCGGTCCGCCTTTTCCTCTCCCAGGAGAAGGAAAACCGGCGCGGTCTCCCGCTCCCTTTCCGCCGGGTACAGGATATGATCCGATCCGCTCATTTTCCGCCGCGCTCCTTTCTCTTTCCTGCAGTGAGGCGATAGCTGATCTCCAGCAGCTCCCGCACCGTCTCCTCCTCCGCGGAGCCGTCCAGAAGCACGCCGATCCAGTGGGTCTTGTTCATATGCCAGGCGGGGACCACTCCGGGCTTCCCGATATAGGAGCCGCTGAGGAGAGGGCCGCATTTCACGTCCAGCAGGAAGACGGGGTCTTCCCCCTCCAGTCCCAGCCTGCACCGGGGAACGGACATCACCACGGCGTACCACTTCCGGTTCTCCCGGTGCCGGAGGATATAGGTCTCCGGCGTTTCGGAAAACAGATGCTCCGCCTCCGTGCCCCAGGTCTCCCGGGCGTACCGGGCCAGCTCCGCCTGGTCCATGGTTCAGCCCAGCCAGGCCAGAAGCTCGGCGGCATTGGTGTCCGGCTTCACCTTGGACTGGACTTTTATGATGATCCCGTTTTCGTCGATCACGTAAGTGCTGCGCACCACGCCCATGGTCACCTTGCCGTAGTTCTTTTTCTCCTGCCAGACTCCGTAGGCTTCGATCGCCTGCCGGTCCGGATCGGAGAGCAGGGTAAAGGGCAGGGCGTACTTATCCGCAAACTTTCGATGGGAAGCGACGCTGTCCCTGCTGACGCCGATGACCACGGCATTCTTCGCAGCGAATGCGTCGTTCAGGGCGGCGAAGGCCTGGGCCTGACGGGTGCAGCCCGAGGTATTGTCCTTGGGGTAAAAATACAGGATGATCTTCTTTCCCGGGAAATCTTCCGGACTGACGAGCTTTCCGTCCTGATCCGCCAGGGAGAAGGCGGGGGCTTTGCTTCCCAGTTCCAGCATGGGACACACTCCTTTTATCAGTGGTTTACGGCATTCCGCCCCGTCTGTGCGGGGCAGAAGCCCGCAACGGCATTATACCATAGCCAAAGCGGAGGCACAACCGGCATCCGGGACGCCGGACTTGACAATTAAAAAATGCTGGTGTAACATTTACTTAAAATTTATAGTAAGGAGGGTTAGTATGAAACGAACGATCGCTCTGATTTGCGTGGTCCTGCTGATCGCTGCCGTGTTCTCCGGCTGTGCCTCACCGGCAGCAAATCCGGCGGCCACGGATGCTCCGGCTGCCACCAAGGCTCCCGAAGCGACAAAGGCTCCGGCTACCCAGGCTCCTGCGGCAACAGAAGCCCCGGCGGCGACGGAGGCCCCTGAAGCCACTCCGGAACCGGAACCCGATTCCCCCTATCACTTTGCCAAGGGCAACTTCAAGGCGGACGCAGACGGGATGCCGCTGGAGAAGTACACGTACGAGCTGCCCCTGACTACCACGGACGAAGAGATTTCCTGCTGGACCACTCTGTACACCCCCCAGTGGCTGGAGACGGAGTATGAGGACAGCCCCTATCCCATCGAACTGGAAAAGATCACCGGCGTGCACATCGCCTACAACGTCGTCAGCTCCGCCACCCGGTCGGACAACTTCTCCGTCATGCTGGCCGCCGATGAGCTGCCGGACGTGATGAGCCAGGCGAACTATTTCTACAACGGCGATTTCCGCAAGGGCATCACGGAAGAAGGCTACTTTGTCAACCTGTACGACTGGCGGGAATATATCCCCAATTACCTCTATGAAGTGAACAAGAGCCCCGAGGACGAGGGACTGCAGAATTCCGTATACCTGCAGAACGATCTGATCGGCTGCTTCTATTGCCTCAGAGACCGGGCCTATGTGCAGAACGGCGTTTTCGTCCGGGGCGACTGGATCGATCAGCTGGGACTGGATCCGGATATGTTCAAGACCTGGCAGGGAATTTACGACGGCTTGATGGCCTTCAAGACCCAGATCCCCACCGCGACCTATCCCTGCATCCTGTTCACCACCCTGGAATCCGGCGGCTATCACTGGGACTGCTTCGATACCTATTGCTACACCGGCTCCAGCATGATGATGCTGGTGGATGAGAACGGTCAGGTCTTCGGCGCGAATACCACCTATCGGGATAAGGAACTGATGACGGAGATCAACCGCTGGTTTATGGACGGGATCTTCGATCCCATGTGGATGAGCTTCGACACCATGACCGCTGCCGGTTACATGGACCGCTGGGTGGGGGATCAGATCGGCTACTCCGTGCAGTCCACCAGCACCGGCATCGAGCAGGAGATCATCCTGGACACCCCCGGAGCGCAGATGCTCCCCATGCCCGACCCGGTCCTGTATGAAGGCCAGATCCTCCACGTGGGTACCAACGACAGCCGCCTGTACTACGGCTCCGCTGCCGTGAGCGCAAAATGCGAGAATATCCCTCTGGCGCTTACCTGGATCGACTGGCGTTACTCCGAAGAGGGATCCGATTTCTGCACCATGGGCGTCGAAGGCTACGGCTTTGAGTACAATGAAAAGGGCGAAAAGCGGGTCAGCGAGTTCGTGCGCGGCAATCCGCTCTACGTGTACTCCATGCACATTCTTCTGTACGCGCTGGACAGCATGGTGGACCCCGGTCTGGACAAGAACTATCAGCATTACTGGTATGACGGCGGCGACCGAATCATCGAGACCTACGACACCTTCGCCGCCTACAAGAAGGCCGGTTTTGACGGCTCCTTCCTCCTGCCCAGAAGCCTGAAGCTGACGGACGACGAGCGTTCCGCCTCTTCGACCCTGGGCGCTGAGCTGGGGACGTATATCTCTGAAAACTACCTGGCCTTTGTGGACGGCTCCAAGCCCCTGAGCGAATGGGATTCCTACGTGAAGGGCCTGGAGGAGATCGGTCTGAACGATTACCTGGCGATCTATCAGGGCGCTTACGAACGGGTGAAGTAAACACGGATCCGAACAAGGGACCCGGCATGTTGTGCCGGGTCCCGTTTTTGCTGAAAACTGCCGAAATTCGGACTGAACGAGCCGGAAGCGGAGCGGGAAAACCTTGACAATCACGGCTTGCTGCAGTACTATTTCCGGGTAAATACTCCTAAGGAGGGTAAGTATGAAAAGAACCTTCGCGCTGATCTTCGTGGTCCTCCTGATCGCTGCCATGTTTGCCGGCTGCGGCAATAACGGCACGACTCCTGCGGCCACCGACGCTCCGGCTGCCACCCAGGCTCCCGCAGCGACAAAGGCTCCGGCGACCCAAGCTCCGGCTGCCACCCAGGCTCCCGCGGCCACCGAGGCCCCCGAAGCCACTCCGGAACCCGAACCCGAGTCCCCCTATCACTTTGCCAAGGGCAACTTCAAGACGGACGCCGACGGCCTCGCCGCTGAGAAGTACGATTACGAGCTGCCCCTCACCACCACGGACGAAGTCCTCACCTACTGGATGACCTGCTACGTCTCCCAGTACCTGCCCGAGGGCGGCTTTGCTGAGCTGCCTCTGCCCACGGAAGTACAGAACCGCACCGGCGTGCACATCGAATACGTGGTCATCGACCCCAGCGCCCTGCGGGAGAACTTCGGCGTGCTCCTGGCCTCCGACGACCTGTGCGACATCACCTGCGGCGCCCGGAGCTACTACCCCGGCATCTTCAAGGACGCCATCCTTGAGGAAGAGTACTTCATCAACGTGTACGACTACAAGGATTACTGCCCCAACTTCATCTACGAGGTCGTCAAGGACCCCGATGACAAGGACACCATCCGCTCCATCTTCACCGAGAAGAACCTCATCACCAGCTTCGTCTGCCTGAACGCGGATCCGAAGCTCACCGAGGGTCCCTTCTGCCGGGGCGACTGGCTGAAGAAGGTGGGCATGAACCAGGAAGACATCATCACCTTCGACGATCTGCATGATCTGCTCAAGGCCTTCCAGGTGGAGTGCGGCTGCGCACACCCCTTCACCCTGTTCCAGAACCTGGAGGTCGGCGGCTGCGCCTCCTTCGTTGGCTATGATACCTACTGCACCACCTCCGGCCTGTACTATGTCGTTCGGGACGGCAAGGTCTACCTGGCCAACACCGAATCCAACGACCTGAAGATGGTCACCCTGCTGTACAACTGGGTGAAGGAAGGCATCATGGATCCCAACTGGGCTTCCTACTCCGGCTTCACCGATATCGACGCCATGCTGGATGACGGCACCCTGGGCTACTGCATAGACGGCGGCGTCGCCATGGGCACCCACAATGCCCGGCTCCCCGCCGGCACCGATCCCTGGGTTCCCCTGCACAAGCCCACGGAGTTCAAGGATCAGGTCCTGCACCTGGGCTTCAAGACCTCCCGCGTGGGTTGGGGCAGCGCCGCTGTTTCCACCAAGTGCGAGAACATCGAGCTGGCCTGCACCTGGATCGACTGGCACTACGGCGAGGAGGGCTCCTTCCTCTACGGCTACGGCGTCCAGGGCATCAGCTGGGATTACAACGAGGACGGG
>JAFZVM010000003.1 GCA_017617795.1 Oscillospiraceae bacterium | reverse complement strand
GGCATTTCAGCCTGCCTGATCCCTTTTCCCACACCGCTCAGAGCGTCCTGTCGGACGCTTAGGTTGTTATACCCTTTTTCCTTCACTCACCAATTCACTGCTTTTCTGTTTTCGGGGCTTGACTTTTAATAGTTAGTCTTTTTGACGGGCAAAAAGAAACCCGGCCGCCGGAGGCATCATCGGAATGGACCTCACAGGCTTCGGGATCGCGGTTACCGTAAAGGCCGCGATCCCTCACGTGTGTTCGGTCATTCCTCCTCTTCAGCCCAAAGCAAAAGCTTTGGCCCGAGATATGAAAGAAACGAAGACCAGGAAACGGTAGCCCTGCAGCCGCCCCGACCGGAAACGGAAAACCTCCCGCCGGAAGCCCGGCAGGAGGCTGTTCCCGAGATCAGGGGATCCGGATCAATCGATGCCGATCATGACGGAGGTGGCCTTGATGACGGCCAGGGCCTCCTTGCCGGATTCCAGACCCAGCTCGTCCACGGCGTTGTTGGAGATGGTGGCGGAAACGGTGAGCCCATTCAGCACGCTCATGCGCACGATGGAGTTGACCGCGCCCCGCTCCACGCTCATGACCTTGCCGGGGAACTGGTTCCGGGCGCTGAGGGTCAGGTGCTCGCCCAGGCCCACCATGACCTCCGTGGCCTTGATGACCGCATAGGCTTTCTTTCCGGGCTCCAGGCCCAGCTCCCGGATGGCCGCCAGAGAGATGGTGGCGGTGACGGGAGTGCCGTTCACGTCCAGGGTTACGATGCCGTTGACCGCGCCTTCGGTGATCTTGGTCACGATGCCGGGGAGCTGATTTCTTGCGCTGAGTCTCATGTCTTTTCCTCCGTTTTCATAATAGGTTGGATTTGTATTCAGAAGATCTCTTTTTCCACGACGCATTCGGACTTGATCTTTCCCACCAGGAAGTTCAGGGCGTCCACCACCCGGGGGCGGATATCCCCTCCGATGAGGACGTACATGATGTCGTCTCCCGGCTGCAGCTCGCCGCTGTTCAGCCAGACCCGGATGAGGGAGATGCCCGGCAGGGCCTTTGCCTCCGCCACGGCGGCGTCCACCTTCTCACGATCATAGCTGAATTCCATTTTCCGGACGGGGGGCAGGTCCTCTCCCTCCCGGACGGCAGCCCGGGCGGAAGCCCGCACCGTGCCGTTATGCAGGAGATACATGCCGATCTTCCCCGCCTCCCGGTCGGCCTTGGCCTCCCGCAGCCAGGCGTCCACGCTGGGAGCGGGCTCCCGGGCGGGACCGGGAGCTGCGCAGTCGGCGCTGCCGGCGGAGGCCAGCATCTCCAGACCGTGGCCCAGGGCGTCCAGCACCGCCCCCAGGTTTTCCAGGGCGGCTTTTTTGCTTCCCGGCAGGTTCACGATCAGGGTTTTTCCCCGGATGCCCGCCGCTGCCCGGCTCAGACAGCCCCGGGGGGTGATGCGCAGGCTTTCCGCCCGCATGGCCTCCGGGATGCCCCGGGTCTCCCGCTCCACCACAGCCAGGGTGGCCTCCGGGGTCACGTCCCGGGGGGAGAAGCCGGTACCCCCGGTGGTGATCACCAGGTCCAGGCCCAGGGTATCGGCGCACCGGATCAGCTCCGCCTCGATCTGCTTCTGCTCGTCCGGAATGATGCTCTGATACCGGATCTCGCAGCCCGCCTCCCGCAGCATTTCCGCTACGGCGGGTCCGCTGGTATCCACCCGCTCCCCCCGGGAGCCCTTATCGCTTACGGTGATGACCGCCGCTTTCCAGCTCATTGCTCTTCCTCCCGATGATAGTCTCCGTGGACGCCGCCGCTCTTGGAGATCAGCCGCAGGTCCGTGATGACCATGTCCTTCTGTACCGCCTTGCACATATCGTATACCGTCAGCGCCGCCACGGACGCCGCGGTGAGGGCTTCCATTTCCACCCCGGTCCGGCCCTCGCACCGCACGGCGGCCCGGATATCCACGGCGCAGCGTTCTTCATCCAGCCGCAGGCTCATGTCCACCCCCTGGATGAGGATGGGGTGGCACATGGGGATCAGCTCCGGCGTGCGCTTGGCCCCCATGATCCCGGCGATCTGGGCCACGGTGAGCACGTCCCCCTTCTTCATTCCGCCGGTGCGGATGAGGTCAAAGGTCTCCCGGCTCACCAGCACCCGGGCTCCGGCCTCGGCGCAGCGGCAGCTGGGGTCCTTCTCCCCCACGTCCACCATTTTTGCCCGGCCTTCCTCCCCGAAGTGGGTAAAATCCTTCCCGTTCTGCATCCTTTTCAGCCCCCGATCCGGTTCATGCTTCGCTGGGATTGGCTCCGGTTTGCATAATCAAGAGCCCCGTGCCATTCCGGCTTGCCCAGGATGGCCTCCTTCATGGCCTCCGCCATGCCTTCCCTGTCCAGCCCCTTGATGGGGTATTCCGCGGAGGAATGGAGACAGGGCTTCAGCTTCCCGTCGGCAGTCAGGCGCAGCCGGTTGCAGCTGCCGCAGAAATGGGCGCCGATGGGGCTGATGAGTCCCACGTTCCCCAGGCAGCCGGGCAGGCGGTACAGCTTCGCCGCGCCGCCCTCCTCCCCTGTGGGCTCCAGCTCCGGAAGCCGGTCCAGGACCGCGGTATAGGGCAGATAGGCTTCCTTCCCGAAGCCGTTTTCCCCCATGGGCATGAGCTCGATGAAACGCATATCCAGGGGATACCGCAGGGTGAGGGACGCCAGCGCCTCGATCTCATCGTCGTTGAAGCCGCCGATAAGGACGGCGTTCAGCTTGATCTTGTCATATCCCGCCTCCAGGGCGGCGCGGATGCCTGCCAGGGCGTCGGTCAGCTTCCCGCAGCGGGTGATCCGGGCATATTTCTCCGGGTCCAGGGTATCCAGGCTGATGTTCAGCCGTTTTACCCCCGCTTCCCGCAGGGGCACCGCCAGTTCCGGGAGACGGATGCCGTTGGTTGTCATGCAGACCTCCCGGATCCCGGGCACGGCGGCGGCCCGGCCGCAGATGGAGAGGATGTTCTTCTTCACCAGCGGCTCCCCGCCGGTGATGCGCAGCTTGGTGATCCCCAGGGAGGCAGCGGCTTCCACCGCCCGGATCATCTCGTCCTCCGTGAGCATGGCCGCATGCTCCTTCTTGGGGATGCCCTCCTCCGGCATGCAGTAGAGGCAGCGGAGGTTGCACAGATCCGTGACGGAAAGGCGGAGATAGTTGATCTCCCGCCCGAAGCGATCCCGCATCTCAGTATCTCCCGAAGGTGCAGTTGGGGAAATGGCAGACCTTGCACTGCTGGCAGAGGCCGCCCTCCCCCAGATTGATGAGTTCCCGCTTCGTCAGCTTATCCCCGGTGTAGATCTGGGGCAGCAGCACGTCGAACATGGTGGTGGGCAGGCTGATGGCCGCACCCGGCACCCCCAGGATGGCGCAGTCCCCCAGATAGGCCGCCAGGGTCATGTTCCCCGGCTGGGAGGGAACGCCGTGGGTGACGATCTCCGCCCCCAGCCGCCGGATGGCGGTGGGAGTCAGGTCGTCCGGGTCCACGGACATGCCGCCGGTGAAGATGAGGAAATCCGCCCCGGCCTCCAGGAAGCCCTTTGCAGCGGAGACGATCATCTCCAGATCATCGTCACAGAGCTTGACCCCCAGGATCTCCCCGGGGTAAGCGGCCAGCTTCTTCCGCACCACCGGCTCGAACTTATCCTGGATGCGCCCGGAATAGACTTCGCTTCCGGTGATGACGACTCCGGTCTTTCTGGCCTGATAGGGCCGCAGATCGAAGAGCTTCCGGCCCCGGCAGAGCTTCTCCGCCTCAATGATCTGCTCCTCCTTCGTCACCAGGGGCACGATGCGCATGGAGGCCAG
>JAFZVM010000042.1 GCA_017617795.1 Oscillospiraceae bacterium | reverse complement strand
TCGGTCATGGTCTTCACCATGATCTTGGTGGTGGATTCCTCCGTGAGCATCAGGTTCCAGGTGGCGTTGGCCTCCTTGGGCGGGGTGCCTGCGAAGTCGGAGTAGAAGGGCAGCTCATACTCGCCGCTGCGGATGCCTGCCTGGAGCTTGCGCTGGTCGCTCATCATGCTGCCGCCGTCCTCCCAGCCCTGGGTGGCGGCGGGAAGGACCGTGTTGTTGGAGTCCACCAGATGGATGTTCTCATAGCTGGCGTCGCCGCCGCCGGTATACCATTTGTGCCGCTGGCCGCTCATGCGGTTGACGCTGGTGCCCTCCATCATGGTGAGGGTGGCGCCCGCCCGCCAGGCCATGGCGGTGCTGTCCCCGGCCCAGGTGCGGGGATACATGTTGGTGAAGCCGCCGTGCTCCATGTCCACGTGCCACATCTGGCCGGAGCCGCCGGCGGACATGATGACGGCCTTGGCCTTCACGATGACGAACTCGCCGGTGCGGGTGTTCAGACCCGTGGCGCCCACGATGCGGCCGCCGATCTTGCCGCCCTCGTTCAGCAGGCTGGTGGCCATGACCCGGTCCAGGACCTTGACGCCCAGACGCAGGCATTCCTTCTTCAGAGCGGGCTTGAAGGTGCTGCCCCAGATGCGGATGACCATGTTGTTCCGCTTCGTGGGGGGAACGAAGTCCGGCGTGCCCCAGCCCTTGGGCATGCCCAGGCCGGCGCCCCAGCTGTACCGGGGGGAGAACATGAGCTTGGTCTTCTCATCCCGGCCTTCCACGCCCAGGAATTCGTCCTTGTCGTCCCGGATCTTGCCGCCCATCTGCTCCATTTCCTGGAGGGTGTCCCAGTCCTCGCGGCACTGGATCTGGATGCCGATGCCGTTGGAGAAATTGCCGCCGGCGTTCATCTCCTCGATGGCCCATTCATCCGGCGGAACTGCGGAGCAGGGGTTGCCGGGGACGTTGCACCAGTGGTCGCAGCCGGGTCCGCCGGCGCCGCTGCGCCGTACGTCGCCCTTTTCCAGCAGGACGACCTTCGCCCCGTTCCGGGCCGCGCTGATGGCCGCCCAGCAGCCGGCGATGCCGCCGCCCAGGACGCAGACGTCCGCCTCATATTCCGCTTCTTCGCCGAACTTGATGGGATAGGGCCATTCCGGGGGAGTGCCCTCGGTCAGCAGGTATTCATGCCAGGTTCCCATTGCCCAACCTCCTATTGTTCAAAATTGTTATTAAATTATATCATGTCTGAAAACGGTTTTGCAATACTATGTCGACAAAAACCACGCTTTTCGCGGACCTTCGGGGCGGCTCCGGCCGAGACAGAGTGGAAAAAAGAAACCGCCGGGGGTATAATGGGAACAACGAGACAGACCACGAAAAAAGACGTGAGGAGGAGAAGAACGATGAAGAAACTGATTGCAGTCCTGCTGGCGGCCTGCCTGGTCTTCACCCTGGCGTCCGCCGCCTTTGCGGCGGACGAGAAGGAGACCGCCGCCGCCGACGCGCTCTATGCCCTGGGCCTGTTCCGGGGCGTCGGAACGGATGCGGAGGGCGAGCCGATCTATGAACTGGACCGGGCGCCCAACCGCATGGAGGCGGTCACCATGCTGGTCCGGCTCCTGGGGAAGGAAGAGGAAGCCAATGCCGGGACCTGGGAGATCCCCTTTGCCGACGTGATGGACTGGGCCAGGCCCTATGTGGGATATGCCTATGCCAACGGGCTGACCAAGGGCTACGATGAGAAGACCTTCGGCGGCGCCGATCCCGTCACCGCCGCCCAGTACCTCACCTTTGTTCTCCGGGCCATGGGGTACAGCAGCGAGCCGGACGGGGATTTCCGCTGGGACGCGGCCTGGGAGCTCTCCGATCAGCTGGGCATCACCGCTGGGGAATACAACGCTTCCACCGCCTCCTTTGACCGGGGCGACGCGGCGAAGATCAGCTGGTCCGCCCTGGCCGCTTACGTGAAGGGCGAGGGACGCTTCCTGGGTGAGAAGCTTCTGGACGAGGGCGTGTTCACCCTGGAGCAGTACCATGCGGCCATGTCCGGCGGCAGCCCCGGGGACGAGGGCCAGAACCCCGTGATGAACTGGGTCGGGGAGTATCGCTGCCTGCAGGCGGAAAGGGCCGGAGCTTTCGTGGAATGCGGTGAGGGCAGCAATGCCATCGTCCGCATCACCTGGGGCAGCAGCGCCTGGGAGCAGGCCCAGTGGCTCATCGTGGGCGAGCTGGATACGGATACCCTCACCGTCAGCTATACCGGCTGCATCAAGACCATCGTCACCTATGGCGAGGACGGCATGATCACGGACGAGGTCACGGAATACGAGGACGGCACCGGCACCATCGTCTTTGACGAGGGGACGAGCTTCACCTGGCACGAGGATCAGTCCGAATACGGGCAGGACCTGGTGTTCGAGTGGGCGCAGGCGCTGCCCGAGGAAGAGGAAGACGGCCAGAACCCCGTGATGAACTGGATCGGCAAGTATTGCAGCCCGCAGGAGGAAAGAGCCAGCGCGGTGGTGGCATGCGAGGGAATGGATTCCGCCCGCATCACGATCTCCTGGAGCGGAAGCGCCTGGGAGCGTGCCGAGTGGGAAATCATCGGCAAGCTGGATCCGGAAACCCTGACCATCACCTATACCGGCGCTACCAAGGCCATCGTCACCCGGGATGAGAACGGAAACGTGGTAAACGAAGAAGTGGAGTATACCGACGGTACCGGCACCATCGTGTTCGACGAGGGCAACAGCTTCACCTGGCATGAGGATCAGGGGGAGCGGGAAGTGCTGTTCAGGTGGGTCCTGGGCGGCTGAACCTGACCGCACAGTAAAACGAAAATCCGGGGGACGGCGCATGCCGTCCCCCGGTTCTGTCTTTCGTTGTTTTCCCGATCCGTTACCCGGGCAGCTTTTCCGTCTCCAGGCCGGAGTCGCTGTACCAGGTGAGCTGATCCTGCAGCATCTGCTCTTCCAGCTCCGGGATGCCCTTCTGGACCAGCTCCGGCGGGTTGAAGTCCACGTCGCCGTTGGCATCCACCACGAGGCCGTCCACGGAGCAGAAGATCAGCAGGTCGTATTCGTAGACCTGGGGATCGTCCATCCAGTCCGGTTCCTCCACCGTGACTTTCAGCGAGCAGGGGATCAGCAGCGTCGTGATATAGCCGTCCTGGCAGCGCACCGCCCGGACCGTATCCCCGGCGGCGCAGCTGTCCACGGTGACGGTCTCCCCGTTGTAGAAGCCCGTCCATCCGCTCTTGTCCTGGAATTCCAGGGTGCCGGCGGCAAAGGCTTTCGTCACGCTCTCCGCCTGGCTCTTCATGGCGGCGGCGGTATCCTTCTTCAGCTCGTCCACGGCCATGAGATAGTGGGGCACCGGTCCCACCACGTATTCGCACTCGGTGCGCTTCAGGGTGTATTCGTCGGAGCTGACGCCGGTGAGATAGGCGGTGACGGTGACCTTGTCCCCTTCATAGAGCTTCTGATGCTCGGAGAAGCGGTAGTAGACGTGATTCAGCGGGTCGTCGGCGGGAAGATGACTGACCGCCTCCAGCCAGCCGTAGGGAGAGGCGCCGGTATAGCGGATCTCGATGCCGTCCTCCTTGTCCCAGCAGGCCGGGTCAAAGGGGTCCAGCTCCACGGCGCCGGTCTCCTGGGGACCCTCCGTCGCGCTGGGGACCAGGTTCCCCGTGGACGCCGCGCCTTCATTCTGTCCCGACGGGGCCGAGGTGCCGGAGGCGCCGGAGAGCCCCTCCACGGTGACGGTCTTGCTGACGCTGCCGACGGTGATGCCCAGGGCCTTGGCCGCGTCCTTGCCGTAGACGGCGGTGAGGGTGACCTTGTCCCCGTTTTTCAGCCCCTTCTCCGGGGAGACGGTGATATCCAGGGCGGACTCGAACTGCACCAGCTTCTGCAGGATCGCGTCCCCGTCCCCGGCCGCCGCCATCACGGCCTTCTCAAAGCCGGAGTAATCAAAATCCGCCCGGGCGGTGCCCTCTCCGTCCTTGCCCCGGAACAGAACGTTCATGTAGTCCGTCAGATCGATCTTTGCGGCATTGCTCCCGCAGCCCGCCAGGAGGGACAGGCAGAGCAGGATGGCCAGGATCAGGGCGATTCCTTTTTTCATGGTTCGTACTCCTTCTCTTCTCAGGCAGCCGGAGCTGTCTGTTTTTTGTTTTCACTCCCATAGACGGGCAGAGAAGCCCTTTGGTTTTACCGGAAAGGCGAAAATTTACGGCAGCCGGATATCGTATCGTTTGTGGCTCACGTGGCGGACCTCCTCCTTCACCGCCGCCCGGAAGGCGGCCAGGTCCGGATAGATCCGGTACAGGCGCAGATCCTCTCGGTCGTAGACGATGCTCCCGTCCACCCGCAGGAATTTCAACGGGAAGGTATCCAGGGTGAAGACGACCACCGCCTCCGGATAATCCGGATCGACCTTGGTCACGATCAGGCCCGCCCAGTCCTCCGCCAGATGCACCTCCGCCTGATAGCAGATGTAGAAGGCCGTCACGCCTCCGGTCTCATAGAACACCGCGTCCTTCAGCAGCCGGGGTCCCTCGATGCGGATCCGGTCCGGGGGCACGTCCAGGGTGCCCGCATCCAGGCACAGCTCCAGCCATTCGTTGTCCTCCAGCACCGTACCCAGCTTTTCCTCGGACAGGGCTTCCATCTCCAGCAGAAAGTCCCGGGGCAGGATCTGTTCCTGATCCACGGCTGCGGGCCGGTCCGAAAGACTGCGGCAGACCGCCGTCCCTCCGGCAATGGCGATGACCGCCGCGGCGGCGCCTGCGATGATCCGGGTGCGGA
>JAFZVM010000041.1 GCA_017617795.1 Oscillospiraceae bacterium | reverse complement strand
GTTCGGGAAGGGCGGGGGACGCAAGAAGAAATTCGGGATCTCCACCCAGCATTATTCCTTTGCCGTGAAGAGCTTCGTGGAGCTGGTGCGGCAGTTCGGCACGGAGGAATATGAATTTGCCATCCGGGAGACCCGCACCCGGGACGTGATCGACGACGTCTTTGCCGGGAAGAGCGAGATCGGGATCCTGTACCTCAGCGATTTCAACCGCAAGCCCCTGGAAAAGCTCCTGCGGGCCAACCAGCTGGAGTTCCATCCCCTGACGTCCTGCGAAGCTTACGTCTATTTATGGAAGGGGCATCCCCTGGCGGGAAAGCCGTCGATCCGCTTCGCGGACCTGGCGGATTACCCCTGCCTTTCCTTCGAGCAGGGAGCGGCGGGATCCTTCTATTATGCGGAGGAGATCCTCAGCACCGCCGAATATCCCCGGACCATCAAGGCCACGGACCGGGCCACCATGCTGAACCTGATGGTGGGGCTGAACGGGTATACCCTCTGCTCCGGAGTGATCTGCGAGGAGCTGAACGGGCCGGATTACCTGGCCATCCCCTTCGAGGCGGAGGAGGACGCCGTGGGCAGCCGCATGGAGATCGGCTATATCTCCCGGAAGAACATGCTTCTGAGCGACCTGGCGGAGCGGTATATCCATGAGCTGGACCGCTATCTGAAGCAATACCAGGAAACGCACTGAGATACCGTTAATCATTCATATTGAATAGAAATCGAGCATCCTGTCAAAATGAAGACAGGATGCTTTGCTATAGGCTCAATCTATAACCAACCATTCAGGTAGGATATTGGACAGGGCCGCGGCTGTGTGCTATGCTCAGACCATCCAAATCACCGAACAATCTGACAGAAATGAGGTAACGACCATGTCCAACTATAAATTCGAAACTCTGCAGCTTCATGTGGGCCAGGAGCAGCCCGATCCCGCGTCCGACGCCCGGGCGGTGCCCATCTACGCCACCACCAGCTACGTTTTCCATAATGCCCAGCACGCGGCGGACCGCTTCGGCCTTGCGGATGCGGGCAACATCTACGGGCGTCTCACCAACTCCACCCAGGGGGTGTTCGAGCAGCGCATCGCGGCCCTGGAGGGGGGCGTCGCCGGTCTGGCGGTGGCCTCCGGCGCGGCGGCCATCACCTACACCATCCAGGCCCTGGCGGCCAAGGGGGAGCACATCGTGGCCCAGAAGACCATCTACGGAGGCACGGCCAACCTCCTGGCCCACACCCTGCCCCTCTACGGCATCGAATCCAGCCTGGTGAACGTCCATGATCTCGCCGAGGTGGAAGCCGCCATCCGGCCAAACACCAAGGCAATCTACATCGAGACCCTGGGGAACCCCAACAGCGATATCCCGGATATCGACGCCATCGCGGCCATCGCCCATAAGCACGGCCTCCCCCTGGTGATCGACAACACCTTCGGCACCCCCTACCTCATCCGGCCCATCGAGCACGGCGCGGACGTCGTAGTCCACAGCGCCACCAAATTCATCGGCGGCCACGGCACCACCCTGGGGGGCGTCATCGTGGACGGGGGCACCTTCGACTGGGCGAAGAGCGGCAAATATCCCTGGATCAGCGAGCCCAACCCCAGCTACCATGGGGTGAAGTTCACCGACGCGGCAGGTCCGGCGGCCTTCGCCACCTATATCCGGGCCATCCTCCTGCGGGACACCGGGGCCTGCATCTCCCCCTTCGCCGCCTTCCTGCTGCTCCAGGGTACCGAGACCCTCTCCCTGCGGCTGGAGCGCCACGCGGAGAACACGAAGAAGGTGGTGGAATACCTGCTGAAGCATCCCCAGGTGGAGCGGGTCTACCATCCCTCTCTCCCGGACCATCCGGACCACGCCCTCTATGAGAAGTATTTCCCCAACGGAGGGGCCAGCATCTTCACCTTCGACATCAAGGGCGGCAAGGACGAGGCCTTCAAGTTCATCGACGGGCTGGAGATCTTCTCCCTGCTGGCCAACGTGGCAGACGTGAAGAGCCTGGTGATCCACCCGGCCACCACCACCCATTCCCAGCTCACGGAGGAGGAGCTGGAGGCGGCGGGCATCCACCAGAACACCATCCGCCTCTCCATCGGCACGGAGCACATCGACGACATCATCGCCGATCTGGAAAAGGGCTTCGCCGCCGTATAAACGCAGGCAGCGCCGGTCCGGCGTTTGCAGTCCAATCCCATAAGGCGGGACCGGAGGGCCGTGATCGGCTCTCCGGTCTTGTCGTTTCCGCCTTGCCAATCCGGAACAAAGCTGTTACCATAGGAGCATGACAGGATGAAAAAGAATCATGAGGAGGATGCATCTATGGCAAGCGGCACGAAATACGCGCATATCCTGCAGCCCCTGCGGATCGGGAACACGGTGTTCCGCAACCGGCTTTTCTCCGCCCCCACCGGGCTCTATGACCTGACTCCCGCCTTCGCGCCAACGGACGACTATATCGCCTATTATGAGCGGAAGGCCAAGGGCGGCTGCGCCTCCATCAACATCGGGGAATGCAATATCGATAACGAGGGCGTGGGCTCACCCAACAGCTACGAGCTTCCCAACCTCTCCGAGCACAAATGGAACAAGGAAGCCCTGGGCAAGCTGGCCAACGCCATCAGCCGGAACGGGGCGGTGGCCACCATCGAGCTGCAGAAGACCGGCCGGATCAAGAGCGATACCCCGGGCCAGATGCAGCTCCTGAGCCCCAGCGACGGCTTCCATCCCTATGACAGCCGGGTGAAGTGCCGGGCCATGACGGAGGAGGAGATCCTGGCCACCATCGACGCCTATGCCTCCGCGGCGGAGTACGCCAAGGGCCGGGGCTTCGGCATGGTGATGGTCCATGCGGGCCATGGCTGGCTGCTGCATCAGTTCCATTGCCCCAAGTCCAACCGCCGCACGGATCAGTGGGGCGGCAATCCGGAGAACCGCTGCCGCTTCACCGTGGCTGTGGTGGACGAGATCCACCGCCGCTGCGGGCGGGACTTCCCCGTGGAGGTGCGGATCAGCGGCAGCGAGGCCTTTGAGGGGGGCTACCAGATCGACGAGGGCGTGGAGATCGCCAAGCAGCTGGACGGGCATGCGGACATCATCCATGTCTCCTGCGGCAACCTCTTCTCCCCGGGCACGGACTTCCATACCCACCCCGGCATCTTCCAGCAGGAGGGCATGAACGTCAAGTACGCCGCGGAGATCAAGAAGCATGTGAAGCAGTCCTATGTGGCCACCATCGGCGGCCTCTCCGACCTGGACGTGCTGGAGGAGATCGTGGCTTCCGGCAAGGCGGATATCGTGGAGATGGCCCGGGGCCTCATCTGCGACCCGGATCTCGCCCTGAAGGCCCAGTCCGGCCGGGAGAAGGAAGCGAGAAAGTGCCTGCGCTGCTTCAAGTGCGTGGGCCAGGATTATCAGGATGGCCGTCTGTTCTGCGCCATCAACCCCGCCTCCGGGAAGGAGCGGGAGGCCGCCCGCATCCCCCATCCCCTGGGCCTGCGGAAGGTGCTCGTCGCCGGCGGCGGCATCGCCGGGATGCAGGCCGCCATCACGGCCCGGGAGATCGGCCATGAGGTGATCCTCTGCGAGAAGGGCCCCGCCCTGGGCGGCGTGCTCCTGTGCGAGAGGGAGGTTCCCTTCAAGAAGCGCATCGGGGAGTACATCGAGCGGCAGAAGTATATGCTGGAGAAGCTGGGAGTGGAGGTGCGCCTGAATACGGAGGTCACCCCGGCCCTGTGCGGGGAGCTGCAGCCGGACGTGATCGTCGCCGCCCTGGGAGCAGTCACCGCCGAGCCCGCTATTCCCGGCCTCAAGGGGGAAAAGGCGAAGGACGCCATAGCGGTCTATACGGACCCGGCCCTGGCCCAGGGAAAATGCGTCATCCTGGGGGCCGGGACCACGGGTCTGGAGCTGGCGATCTTCCTGGCCTCCCTGGGGAAAGAGGTGCGGATCCTGGAGGCCCGCAGCGCCAAGGAGGTAAGCGTGGGGACCTACGGCATGCAGCTGAGAAACTACGGGCTGAAGGTGGAATTCGGCGTCCGGGCCGAGGAGATCCTGCCGGAGGGAGTCAGGGTTTCCGGCGAAGCGGAGGGGATCATCCCCTGCGACACCGTCATCAACGCCCTGGGCCGCCGCCCTCTCTGGGACGAGGCGGATTCCCTGCGCTTCTGCGCCCCGGAATTCCATCAGATCGGGGACTGCCTGAAGGTCCGCAACCTCATGGCCACCACCAGCGAAGCCTGGACCATCGCCCGGAACATCGGGTGCTATTAAGGCCGGAAACAGGAGTAACTGCCTTTTGGAGTATGAAGAGGGCCGCCCCGATCCAGGGGACGGCCCTCTTTTCCGTCGGCTTGCGCCGCACCTTTTTCAATACTCCTTCTTCACGCTCTCCAGCCCGTAGATCTCCCGGAAGCGCTGCTCGTCCTTTCCGTCGCGGATCAGCATGACCTCGGTGAAATGGCCGCCCTCCAGGTCCTTGAACCCGGCGACCTTTTCCCCGGTGCAGATGGAGCTGCGGAGGACGGCGATCTGCTTTTCCGGGTCGAAGGGGATCTTTTCCGCCAGCTCCCGCCCGGTCTTTTTCTTCCGGGTGAGGCGGGCCAGCAGGCCGCCTGCCCGCGGGTTCCTTGATCGATCCATCGTTTTTCCTCCGATCTCAAACCGCCTGCCACAGGAGCAGGTTATCCCGGATGACGGCCTCCAGCCGCCCCGATTCCTTCAGCCAGGTGAGGTAGGATCGGACGGTGCTCCCCACCAGGGCGTGCTGCTCGAAGGTCATGGTCAGACCGTAGACCTCGAAGAGGCGCCGGAGGATCTCCTCGAAGGAGAGGGGTTCCCGGCAGAGGCCGACGATCCGGTCCCCGATCTCCCGCACCGCCTCGGCGTTCAGCCGGGTCAGGGGGGCGATATCCGCCGTGGGCTCCGCGTGGGCGGGGATGAACCGCTCCGCCTCCATAGCCGCCACCGCCTCCAGGGTCGCAAGATAAGCCGCCGGGTCCACCAGGAAGCTGATCCGGTATTTCTCCAACGTCTCCGCGCCGGAGAGGCAGTCTGCCAGGTATACCACGTTCTCCGGGGTGCGGAAGCCCGCCATATCCCAGGAATGGCCTGGGAGGGAGATCAGCGTCCAGCCCGCGGGGAGGGTTTCCGGCGTGAGGGGCAGCGCGTCGCAGCTCTGGGCCATGAGGAACTTGTGCCGCAGCTCCCTGGGCGGGTTCCCGCCGAACAGGAAGGTCGGCTCCAGGAGGGGGTGCTCCGTGAAATCCCGCTCGATCCCCGGGGCGTACACCCGGCAGCCGGTCTGCTTTTGGAGATACTGGTTCCCGCCGATGTGGTCCGCGTGGGAATGGGTGTTGTAGATGGCCTCCAGGGTCCAGCCGTTGGCGTCCAGCGCCCGCTTCACCTTTTTCCCCGCGTCCTTGTCGTTCCCGCTGTCGATCAGGCAGACCCGGTCGGCTCCGGTCTTCACCAGTCCGATCTTCGCCGGACAGTCGAAATAAAAGCAGTTCTCCGTGACTTGGATCAGCTCATACATGCCCGCCGCCTCCCCCTTATTCCTCGTCCAGATACCGGCGCAGAAAGGCGTCGATATCCCCATACCGGACCGGCTCCAGCCCCGCCCGGCGGTATTCCGTCAGATAATCCTCCAGCAGTTTGTCGAAACGGGCCGCCGTAGCCGCCAGGTCGGCGAGGTCGTAGATCGCCAGGGCGTCGTACTTGCCCTTCAGGGCGCCCTCCGCCACGTCCGCCAGCATGGCGTCAAAGCTCTCCAGACTGGTGAAGGCCAGATGCCGGTCCCCGGTCCGGGCTGCCAGATGCAGCTTGCCCCGCCAGTTGGAGACCATCTCCTCCCAGGTCCCCCGAAGAGCCTCCGGCGGGACGGGTCTTTCTCCTTCGGGGAGGGAGCGCTCCGCCTCCCGGAATACGGCGGCGGTTTCCTCCATGAGCCGGGCGAGGCGCCGGCGCACTTCCTCGGGGTTCCCCGCCGACACCACCCCGTCGAGCAGTCCGGGAAGGTCCTCCGGACGGCGGGGCATGGCGGCAAGCTCCTCCATGATGTCCTTCGTCCCCAGGCGGAAATACCGCTTGTTCAGCATGGCGATGGCCGCCTCCGTACAGTACAGCGCGCCGCCCGCCCGGCGGCGGACCTCCGGCAGCGTTTCCGCCGTCTCCGCGAGCGCAAGGCAGGTCAGGCCCTCCCGGAACATGTTTTCGGCTTTGTCGTAGTCCGCACGGCTGAAGGGGGCGTCCAGAAGCTCCGCCACCCGGCTGCGCAGGGCCTGCAGACGCTCCGCGTATTCCGGCGCGGAAACGTAGACGATCCGGGAATCCATCAGCTTGGAAATATGGGGGTCCGGGTATTCCGCCATCCGCTCCAGGTCCTCCCAGCGGGTGCAGTAGAGATCGTGGCCGATCCCCAGATCCTCCTGGACAAAGGCGGCCTTCAGCCGGTAACCACCTTCGTCGTTGATGAGGATCAGCAGATCCAGGTCGGAGCCCGGGTGGATCCGACCGGTGGAAAAAGAGCCGTAGATCCCGATGAGGGCCAGGGAGCCGGGACACACCCGCTCCGCCCGGCGGATGATCCCCCGGATGATCTTCTCGTTCCGCGCTTCCGGCGCCTCGGCAAAGCCGGCCATAGTCCCGCCTCCTTTTTCCCCATTATACCGGCATCCGGCCTCCGGGTCAACGCGGGAAACCGTTGCGCAGCCCGGTCCCTGCTGGTAAGATGGAGGGAGAAAGAGACAGGGGAGGGGAGCCGGTTGATCTACATCGGCAATCACGTATCCGTTTCGGACGGGTATCTGGAGATGGGAAGGCACGCGGCGGAGCTGGGAGGGGATACCTTCGCCTTCTTTCCCCGGAATCCCCGGGGCGGCAAGTCCAAAGCCGTATCCCCGGAGGACGTCCGGGCCCTGGGGGAGTTCACCGCCGAGCGGCGCTTCGGCCCCCTGGTGGTGCACGGAGCGTATACCATGAACGTGTGCGCAGCCCGGGAGGAAGTGCGGGCCAATTCCCTGGAGATGCTCCGGGACGACCTGATCCGGCTGCAGGCCCTGCCGGGGAACCTGTATAACTTCCATCCCGGCAGCCATGTGGGCCAGGGGAGAGAGACGGGCATTCGGCAGATCGCAGAGGCCCTGGACGCCGTGATCCGGGCGGCGGAGGCAGTTTCCGGCGGGCCTCTGGGGAACCGGATCCTCCTGGAGACCATGGCGGGGAAGGGCAGCGAGATCGGCGGCTGCTTCGAGGACCTGCGGGAGATCCTGGATCTGACGGTGGAGCTGGGCGGAACGGAACGGCGGGATCAGCTGGGTGTCTGCCTGGACACCTGCCACGTGTGGGACGGGGGGTATGATATCCGGGGGGACCTGGACGGAGTTTTGCGGGAATTCCACCGGGTGATCGGTCTGGAAGCCCTCCGGGCGATCCATCTGAACGACAGCAAGAATCCCTGCGGTTCCCGGAAGGACCGGCATGAGAAGCTGGGCCTGGGGGAGATCGGCCCGGAGGCTTTGCGGGCGGTGGTCCGGCATCCTCTGCTCCAGGGGCTGCCCTTCATCCTGGAGACCCCCAACGAGGACGAGGGCTACCGGGCGGAGATCGCCCAGGTACGTACATGGATGAAATAGGTTTCAACTCGGACCCGCTACGCTGGGCTCCGAGTTGAGTGAGCTGCACTCCGCTCCCCGCACTCGCATAGGTTCGCACGCCCACCGCTTCGCGGCGGGTCCCCTCGCGCGAACATGCTCGCACAGTCCGCTTCGCGAGCAGTATTTTGGGCAGAAATGAATTCCGCCCAAAATGATTCCTGTTCTATTCGCGGCATGCGAGCCGCGAACTCTGCGAGGCTGAATACTCTTTCCATAAAATCTGAGTCGGGGGACCACGGACGGGGTCCCCCGATACTTATTTCTCCTTCGGCCGCTCCAGCGGCTTGGTGAAGCAGATGATCCGGTTCGCCTCACGGAAGCCGGTCTTCAGATGGAAGGCCAGACTGTCGCCGTTATCCAGCTCACAGTCGCTGGCAAATTCCCGGCAGCCCAGGTCGGCCGCCCACTCCTCGCAGCGGCGCAGGAGCGCACGTGCTGTGCCCCGGCGGCGGAAGCCCTCCCGGACATAGATCCCCTCCAGATATCCCACAGGGCTGCTGTCCGTGCCTTCCACGTAGTCGTGCCGCAGCTGACATTGGGCGAAGCCCACGTCCCGGTCTCCCTCCGAGGCCAGGAACAGGGCGCATTCGCCGTCCTCCAAAAGATCCCGGAATTCCCGCTCCAGCTCCTCCTTCCCGGCCTCCGGCCACAGGAGCGCGGCCAGCTCCGCGGCGGAGACCAGGTCCTCTGCGGTCGCCTTCCGGATCATTTCTTGTCCCATTCCTCACCGGTCATGAGGCCCCAGGTCTCAAAGAGGATGTCATACATCTTGGGACGGCCGAAATCCTCCTTCATGGTCATGTAGAAGGTGCTCCGGTCCCCGTGGGCTCCCTGGGCAGCCACCCCCCGATAGAATTCCTCCTCCCGCTGCCGGGGTACGGAGAAGATGATGTCGTCCTCCGGGGTCAGGCCCCGCTCATACTCCCCGGGATCGGGGATGGTGATCCGGTATTCCCCCTTCAGAATGGCGGGGATGACGGAGTAGGTGCAGGAGTCCACAGGACTGAAGCTGCTTTCCAGCAGACCGTGGGTCTGACTGTCCACCGCCATGAGAAAGAGCCGGAGCTGATCGTTTTTGCAGTAGATGAGGGTCACGTCCGGCTGGAAATCCGCCTTGGTCAGGGGAGCGATCAGGATCCCCCGGTATTCACCGGCGGGCAGGGCGGGAAAGCCCTCCACAAAAGCTTCGCCGGAAGCGGAACTGGTGCCGTAGGCCCTGGCGATGGCCCGGAAGCCCTCCTTCCCCAGCTCCTTGTCGATATACCCGTAGGTGATGATGGGGTTCCAGCACCAGTGGTCCTCTTTTTCCATATAGATGATCTTTCCCTGGCGGCGGGCATAGGCGAAGGCCTGGCAGAGGGCTATATGGCTGCCCTTGTCCCGGAAGGGACGCACCGCGTCCCCGGGTACCTCCGCCTCGTCCCGGATCATCCGCAGAGCTACGGCGGGGTAGCGAAGTCCCGCCAGCTTGTCCATCAGCGTCTGATGCTCCTTGTTTTGTTCCAGCATGACCGTTCCTCCTTGTTGTCTTTTTTCCATTATACGCTTCACCGAAGAAAATTCCAACCCGGACAGAAACGCCCGCAGGCAAAAGCCCGCGGGCGTTCGGCACGGAGGATAACTGCCGTTTATTTTGAAAGCTCGATGAGCTCTCCCTCAAGGTCCAGGGTAATGACGCCGTCCTTGATGGTGCCTTCGACGGTATCGTCCCGGTTGTTCTCATCCTTTGCGGTGAGGGTGAACTTCTCCCCCTCCGTTTTCCAGGTGATATTCTGGGCTTCGCCTTCAACGGAGAGCGTGCCCTTGCCGCCGGACAGAAGCTCAATGATCATGAACGCCTGCGCTTCCTCCAGAGAAAGACCCACGAGGTCGGCATATTCCTGTACGGTCATGTTCGCCATCTTGCTGAACTTGTAGGTGCCCAGGAGCGGGTCGTTCCCGACGCTGCCGCTGCCCTTGCCGCCGCAGGCCGCCAGAAGGCCCAGCAGCAGAACGGCCAGCATCATGATCGCGATGGTTTTCTTCATGGTTTTCTTCCTTTCCCGGTTGACGGACCGGATGCGCCCGAAATGATGGGAGTATTAAGAATATACGCCGGATTCCCTGCTTGTGCAAGAGAAACCTGTCCGACCGGCGGCCGGCGCTTCCGGAGAAAAAACCTTGGACTTTTTGTCGAAAGCAAAGTAAAATGAAAAATGGAAGAACGCTTTCCGGAACATCAGAACAGCGGTGGAAATACGATCATGAAGAGATTTCTCTCAAAACTGAAAAAATGGGCCAAGGGGTCGACCCTGCGCATGGTCCTCATCTTCATCGCGGTATACGCGGCGCTCTGCTACCTCTATTGGTATGCGGAGATCGGTCCGGGCGGGTCCAAGACCTATCTGGATATCCTCCTGTGGAACAACGTCAACATCGTTCTCGGCAGGGGGTTCACGGACCTGGTCCCCAAGACGTGGAAGGGCCGGGGGCTGCTGATGATCTTTATCCTCTTCAGCATGCTCTTCCTGTCCACGATCATCGGCTTCGTTTCCTCAAAGATCAACGCCAACGTCAACAGTCCCGCAAGGAGGATCAAAAAAGTGCAGCAGCTGTCGAATCACGTTATCATCTTTGGCTGGAAGAACGATATCCGGGCCCTGATCGGGGATATCCTCCGGAAGTCCCCCGGTCTCACGGCGGAGGACATCGTGATCGTGAACAACGTGAGCGATCTGAAGGTCCAGAGCCTGCTCATGGATAAGGAGCTGAAGGGGATCAAGTACATCCGTGGGGATTTCACCGAGGAACAGACACTTCAGAACGCCAACGTGAAAAACGCCTCCACCGCCCTGGTTCTGGGGGAGGCCCATGAGAGCCTGGACGCGGAGCTGGTGGACTCCCGTATCTTCGTCTGCACCCTGATGATCAAGACCCTGAATCCCCGGTGCCATGTCTGCGCCCTGGTGCAGACGGAACGGTACCGGAATTATCTGGAGGCCCAGAACTGCGACGAGGTCATCTATACCGAGGAATACAGCCGATACATTCTCTCCACCGCCACCAGCTACACGGGCATGGCCAACGTGCTGCGGGCTCTGTTCGACAACGGCAACGGCATCAGCATCCAGATCCTCCCCGTGGAGCCGGAATGGCGGGATAAGACCTATGCGGAGCTGGCGGCATACTGCAAGAACGAGAAGGGGATCCTGACCCTGGGGGTGCTGGAAAACATGGGGGCGGAGAAGACCATCAAGCATTCCATCCTCTCCGACGCCATGAAGTCCAGCAACTACGGCGAGGTCATCCAGAAACTGAAGACGGTCAAGGACGCGGAGCTCAACCATCCGCTGCTCAACCCGCCCGACGACTACGTCCTGGGCAGGAATATGGGCCTGATCGTCCTGGCGGAGGAGATTTGACATGAAGTCGCAAGAGGATATGATCCGGGATCTGAAGACCTTCCCTCTGCTGAGCAAGCTTTCCGACGAGGATCTGACCCTTCTGGCGGGGGTCATGCGGGAGCAGAGCTTTCCTGCGGGGACGGAGATCCTGCGGGAAGGGGAGACGGGGGAGGAGATGTATCTGCTCCTGGAAGGCAGCGTGGACGTACTGAAGACGACCCCCTTCGGGGAGCCGTACGTCACCGCCTCTCTGCAGGACAGCTACCATTGCTCCTTCGGGGAAATGGCGCTGATCGACAAGGGCACCCGCAGCGCCACCATCCGGGCCAAGACGGACTGCCGGACCCTGTGTCTGGACTATGCAGCCTTCCAGGAATTCTGCCGGCAGTATCCCCATATCGGACTGGAGCTGCTCATGTCCATCTCCGTCACGCTGGTCCGGGACCTGCGCCGGGAGAACGATAATCTGCATATCGTCTACCAGGCGCTCATCGAAGAGATCGAAAACGGCTGACCCGGAAACGGGTCCCCGTACTCCGGGAGGAAACACCCATGTTATGCGTCATCGCCCGTATCGATCCCGGAGCCAGAGAACGGCTGGCCGCCCTGCGGCGGGCCGGGGAAGCCTGGGACAGCAGGCCGGGAGAGCTGTACGGCCATATCACCCTGGCTGCCTATGTGGGGGATGAGGAGGACCGGTTCATCGCCTCCTGCCGGGAGCTCCTTTCCCGCTTTTCCGCCTTCACCGTCCGCTACAGCCGGGTCGAACTGCTGTCCGCCACCTCCATCCTGGTGGCCTCCCCGGATAAGGAAAGCACGCTCCTGGCCCTCCATGATGCGATCGCGGAGAAATGGAGCGGGAGCCTGGACCGGTGGACCGGGGATGCCCTCTGGCAGCCCCACACCACCCTGCTGTATGACCCGGATGGGGATCTGGAGGCCGCCGCGGCCGTACTGCGGAAGGAATTTTCCCCCTTTACCGCCCGGGTGGAGCGGATCGAATTCTCCCGGGTGGAGGAAACCGGCTACACCATCGTGGATCACGTGGATCTGCCCGCTTGAAACGGACAAAAATACGCCCTCCGCCGGATTCGGCGGAGGGCGCAGACTATAGTCATAAAGTGCCTGGCCAGGATAGGGGGCGTTCCCATCCGGCGTTTATTTTTTCTTTGCCTTGTAATAGCCCTTCGGCGCGGTCAGATAGAGGTAAATGACCCGGTCGTCCCCCTCTTTGACGTATACCTCTCCGAACGGGCGCCAGTTGGCGGAATCGTTTTCCTCCTCGGAATCCAGGTACCCGGCAAATTTGAAGCCCTCCGGCTTTGTGCTCACCTGCACCTTGCCGAGGTCACTGGGCAGGCGGTAGATCGCGCCGTTCCAGCTGACCGTATGCGGTTCGTCAAATATCCCGGAGGTATACAGGGTAATTGCCAGAGCGATCAGAAAAACCGGAATGAGGATGAACAGCAGCTTTTTCGGAGAGGCCGTTTCGACCTTCTTTGCCCGCTTCAGCCCGATCATCCGCATGACCTGCTGCTGCTCCTTGATGAAATTCGGATCAAGACCCGGCATGGGCATAGGATTACCTCCTTTCCTGATAAACGACGTGCCGCTTTTGCCTTCTTCAACAACTATACCACGAATCCTGCCGATCACAAAGCGGGATTATCCCTCCTGCTGTCCATATAGACGCAAAATTAGTAAAAAAGTTGCAGGAAAGACTTTCCATCGCTGATCTGCCCGAAAAGGGAGCTAAAACTCCGCCTTGACAATAAGTGAATGATCGTTTATTATAGGACCAGGTGAAGAAGTATGAGAACCAGAGACTATGAAAAGCAGCAGCGGATCAAGGAGGCCATGGTGCGCCTGATCCTGCGGGAGGGCATCAACGGCGCCTCCGTCTCCAAGATCGCCCGGGAGGCGGGGGTCTCCCCGGCCACCATTTATATCTACTATGCCAGCAAGGAGGACCTGCTCTCCGCGGCCTTCCGGGAGTATTCCTACCAGTCCTATCAGTATCTGGACCGGCGGCTCCGGCCGGAGATGGGACCGGCGGAGCTGATCGAATCCATCGTCCGGGGGTACTACGCCTATTCCGTGGAGCATGAGGAGATCTTCAGCTTCGTGGAGCAGTGCGCCCACTGTCCCACCCTGGCGGATTCCGTCTCCCAGCAGGAATACTGCGGCGGCATCTTCCAGCTCCTCCATCGGTACCAGGCCAGGGGACTCATCCGCCGGTGCAGCGACCTGAATCTGGCGGCGGTGCTCATCGCCCCGGTGCGCTTCCTGGCCATGAACCACGCGGGCGGTTCCCCGGAGCCGCAGCTTCGGGAGCTGGTGGGCATGATCCAGCGGCTGCTGATCCCGTAAAAAACCATCCCCGCCTCCGGCGGGGAATTCACAGCGCGTATGATGAACGAACACTCATTTATTATTCCCAAGGAGGGATGAACATGATCGTCGTACCGACCTACAACATGATCCTCAGCCCGGAGGCAACTCTGTATCTGCCTCTGGATATGCTCCGCCGCAGCGCGGGGCAGCGGGGCGTCGGCCCGGGGGAAAAGCTGATCCTCATCGTGGCGAAGGAGAACGTGCCCGTGACGGAGCTGGAGGAGGACAGCTTCTATCCCATCGGCGTCTCCGGGACCGTGCGGGAGGTGAACCGCCACGGCTTTGCGGTGGTGGATACCCAGTACCGGGTGGACCTGCAGAGCGTGTATATCGACCCGGACCACACGGTGCAGCTTTCCATCGCCCGCCGGAACGATACGGAGGACCTGGATCCGGCGGTGGAGGCGGAAAAGCTCCGGAGCCTGCTCCAGGAGATGCGGAAATTCGCCGCGGGCTTCGACTGGGCTCCGGCGGCGGAGGGGATCCTGGACAGCATCCGGAGCGTTGGCATGGCCGCCTGCGTCATGTCCCCCTGGCTGAACCTCTCCAACGAGGAACGCTATGCCATTCTGGCGGAGGACAGCAAGGCCAGGCGGGCGGAGCTGGTGGAAAAGGCCCTGTACGCCTTCCTGGAGGTGGGACGCATCACCAACGAGGCGGTGAGCTCCCAGCAGAAGGAGAACCAGCAGCGGATCAAGGAGGCCGCCATCAAGCGGCAGATGGAACACCTGCAGCGGGAGCTGGACGAGATGCACCCGGAAAACATCACCGACGTGCAGAAGTTTGAGCGGAAGATCGCAGAATCCGGCATGAACGAGACCGCCCGCCGGGAGGCGGAGAAGGTGCTGAACCGCCTGAAGCAGGAGGGGCGGGAGAGCGTGGAATCCGGCATGCTCTACGACTGGCTGGATTTCATGACCGGCCTTTCCTGGAAGAAGGAGGAGGCCCGGAACATCGACCTGGCCGCCGCCCGGCGGATCCTGGACGAGGACCACTACGGCCTGAAGAAGGTGAAGGAACGGATCATCCAGCAGATCGCCGTGATGAATCTGAAACGGCAGCAGTCCGGTTCCATCCTTCTGTTCGTCGGCGCGCCTGGCACGGGCAAGACCAGCATCGGCAAGAGCATTGCCCGGGCCTTGGGCCGGGCCTACAGCCGGGTGAGCCTGGGGGGCGTGCACGATGAGTCGGATATCCGGGGCCACCGGCGGACCTATATCGGCGCCATGCCCGGCCGGATCATGGACGGGATCCAGAAGAGCGGGGTCTCCAACCCCGTGATGGTGCTGGACGAGGTGGATAAGCTCTCCGCCTCCTATAACGGCAGTCCCGCCTCCGCCCTGCTGGAGGTGCTGGACCCGGAGCAGAACAACACCTTCACCGACCACTACATGAACGTGCCCTACGACCTGTCCGACGTGCTGTTCATCTGCACCGCCAACTCCACCGACGGCATCCCGGAGCCCCTGCTGAACCGGATGGAGGTGATCCAGTTCACCGGGTACAGCCCCCTGGAGAAGCTCCAGATCGCCCGGAGGCACCTGCTGCCCCGGTCCATGGAGGCCATGGGGATCCCGGAGGGGAAGCTGACGGTGCCGGAGGAGACCCTGGAGCAGCTGATCTCGGACTATACCATGGAAGCGGGGGTCCGTGGCCTGCGGAAGCACATCGACGCCCTCTGCCGCAGCCTGGCGGTAAAGGTGGCGGAGGATCCGGAGGAGCGCTTTGTCGTCACCCCGGAGGTCCTGCGGGAGACCCTGGAGGAGCGGCCGATCCAGCATAACGAGGTCCTGCCGGAGCCCCGGGCCGGGGTGGTGACCGGGCTGGCCTGGACCCAGGCGGGAGGCGAGATCCTCTATATCGAGACTCTCTTTACCCCGGGCCGGGGAGAGGTCATCCTCACCGGTCAGCTGGGGGACGTGATGAAGGAATCCGCCCGCATCGCCCTGAGCCTGGTGAAGGCGGCCTTCCCGGAGAAGGCGGAGCTCTTCCGGGAAAACGATCTGCACATCCATGTGCCCGCAGGGAGCGTACCCAAGGACGGACCCAGCGCGGGAGTCACCCTCACCACGGCCCTGGCCTCCCTGGTGACGGACCGGGTGGTGGATCCCCATATCGCCATGACGGGGGAGGTCTCCCTCCGGGGCGCGGTGTGTCCCATCGGCGGCCTGCCGGAGAAGCTCATGGCCGCCCAGCGGGCGGGGGTGACCCGGGTGTATATCCCAAAAGCCAACCTGTTCGACCTGAAGGACGTGGCGCCGGAGGTAAAGGAGAAGCTGGAGATCATCCCGGTCAGTTCGGTGACGGAGCTCCTGCTGGAGACCGGCGTCCTCCCCCGGGAAGCCCTGTCGGCCTGAACGAGCGTATCCCAATGAAAAGATCCCCGACCGGCGTCATGCCGGTCGGGGATCCGATTATCCGCTCAGTTTCCGGAGGAGGATGAAACCGACGAAGCGGCCTCCCGGTCCCGGATCATGTGCTGCAGGGTGACCAGGATCGCCACCACCACAGCCTCCTGCTCCGGCCGGTAGATATCCACGCAGTATTTGTCATGGAGGGAGAGCATCTTCTGGCTGATCACCGCGATGATGCTCCCATCCCGGTCGTACAGCTCGAAATTCATGCCCAGGATGTTTCCCCGGAGCTGCCAATCCAGCCCGACGATATTGGTGATGTCCTTGATCAGGTGAAAGAGCTCCGTGGAAAGCTCAAAGCTCAGGCCGTCCGCCATGGTGACGAAATGCCGCTCATGGATGCTGAAGAATTTCCGCTCGATGTGGGCCACCCGGTTCCCGGCGGCGTCCGTGATATCCGTCTTGTCCCGCAGGGAGAAGAACTTCGACCAGGACTGGTATACGACCTGTTCATGCTCGTCCGTGATATCGATCTGATGATGCAGGGTCAGCACCTTGGTGGAGGTAAAGAGGGAACGGACGGGCTCCCCGAACCGCTCCACGTTGTTCACGTTGGCCTGTTCTCCTGCTTCCCTGTAACGGTGATATTTCGAAAAGACGCCCATGGATCCAACCCCCTGCGCTTTTGATTTTTCGTATTATACCAGCTCCGACCTCCGGACACAAGGTATGCCTTCGGGGGATCCCGGCTGCCGTTTCCGTTGGCTGGCCCTTTTTCGGCGGAAAGACAGGCCGGAGCGGGTCAGACGGCTTCCGGTTTTCCGTTCGTCACAGGCCGGCCTGTATTTCCCGGATGAATCCGATGATCTCCTTGCTCATTTCGTCGCTTTTGAAGTGATGAATGTAATGTCCGCAATCGCAGAAAATCAGTTTTGCTCCCATACAGGAAGCAAATTCTTTCTGATATTCGATCCAATCCTTCTCCTGCCCCTCGCCATTGGAAGAAAACAATAAAGTCGGACATTCGATGCTCCCCGCATTGCTTACGGTTCTTGAATTGTTCAGAGCTTCCCTTGCTTCATCAATGCAGCATGGATTGAAGGCGTTTCTCCTTTTTAAAAGCTTATGCTGTCTCATTTCTTCTTCCGTCAGAGAAAGACCGCTGACGGAACTCAGAAGGCTTCCCAGCCTGAGCCTTCTCAGGACTTTCATCAGCCGTACAGTTTTCTTCACCTGCTCCTCTGTCCAGCAGCTGAAGGAGATCGGGGTCGCCATGTCGATCCCAACGATCGCGGAGACCTCGTCAGGAAATGTTTGTTTCCATCTGATCGCCTCCAGTCCGGACATGGAATGGGGGGCCAGGATATACGGTCCTGTTTCTCCGAGAGCGGCCAATGCCTGCCTTTGTACGGAAACGATCGTATCGATATCACAGGGGGACTGATAAAGATCTGAATAACCATAGCCGAATTTTTCAACTACGATCACTCTGAGATCCGGCAGCAGCTTTTCATAAAGAACTTTGAAATCATAGACCGGCGCGATCGTGCAATGGCCTGACATCAGCAGGATCGCGGGGGCGTCTTGGCTGCCGCTTCTGTATACGTGTATTTTGTGTCCATTTACCGTGACCAATTCCCCGCTGCATTTCAGTACGTCCTTCATGGGATCCTCCTTCATCCGTCCATAACGGAAGAGTTAATCGGCTCAACGGGCCTATGCTGCGATCAGAAGGGACATTCCAGGCTTTCCGCCAGTTCCAGGAGAGCGTTCCGGACCTCGTCGTTCTCCTCCAGCAGATGAGAGATGCCGTCTTCGGAAAGCACGCCCCGCCGGAGCTCCGCCGGGAGCAGCCCCGCTTCGTCTGCCTCGAAATCCGCCCGCCATTCCGGACCGGACAGGTATTCCTCCAGGGTCCGGATGTCCCCCAGGGTCTTTTCATACGCCTCCATGGCCTGCTCCAGCGCCCGGACTGCGGCCAGGGAGGAGTTCAGCTTTTCCTCCATCCCCTCGATCCGCCGGAGTTGTTCCGCTTTTTCCATGTCGTCCATCCCATTCCCTCCATTCGTCCACAATATCTATAACAAATCTATACAGAATCGGATCGCAGACACGATCCGCAGCGTTCATATATCCCGGACGCTCCGGTTGAAGAGCAGGAACAGGGCTGCGGCGGCGAAGCCCGCGGAGCAGATGACCAGCAGGAGCGTGCAGCCCCAGCATTGGATCACGATCCCCGCCAGCACGGAGGCGATGGGGACGAGCCCCTGGGCGAGGATGCTGACGATGCTGGAGACCTTGCTCAGCTTATCCCGGTCCACCACCCGCATGAGGGCGGTGCTGATGGGGATATTGACGCATGTGACCAGAAAGCCCGAGAGGAGACTGCCTGCGCAGAACAGGAGCAGAAAGCCGTTCAGGGAGATCCCCCGGTCCACCAGGAGCCAGTACCCCAGGGTGAGGGCGACGATGGTGGCCGCCATGCCGCACAGCAGCAGGGACACCGTCCGGCCGCATTTCTCCGCCTGGGGCCGGGCGCTGAGGAGGACCGCCCCCACCAGGGTGCTGATCCCCAGGAGCACGCTGAATACGGAGGACCAGAGCTCCGGCGTCAGCAGCCGGGAGAAAAGGTATCCCGGAGCACCGGCGAGGTCCGTTTTCACGAAATAGGGGACAAAGTTCCCGGTGATGGGGGCGAGGAAGAAATTGATGAAGAGGATGGCCGCCAGCAGGGCCACGATGGCCTTTTGGGTCCGCAGATACCGGAGGCCGTCCCCCATGTCCCCCAGGACCAGGCGGAGGGTGAGCTTTTCCCCGGGTGCCGCGTGTTCATAGCGGATGAACATCTCCGATACCCCGGAGAGGACGTAGCATACCCCCACCAGGAGGAAAAGGACGTAGATGGACACCGAAGCATAGAGGATGCCCGCCAGCACCACGCCCAGGATGGCCTGGAAGGAGCTTTTCATGGTGAAGTAGGAGTTGGCCTGCTGGAGCCGGTCCGGTTCCACGATATGGGGGAGCAGGGCGGAAGAGGCGGGGGAGAAGATGCCGCTGATGCCGTTTCCCAGCATTCCGGTGACGAAGAGGATGACGATCTGGGTCCCGGGGCTGCGGAACAGGACCATGAACAGGGTGGCCAGAAGGATGATCCCGCCCTTCAGGTAATCGCAGACGAACATGATCCTGGCCTTGTTCCACCGGTCCCCCAGCACACCCCCCAGGGGGGTGAGGACCAGGCAGATACCGCCGCAAAGGGCGAGATACAGCCCTTGGAGGAAGGCGTTGTTCCCGCTGATCTCCAGGATATAGAAGCTCACGGCGAAGCTGTACAGCAGGGATCCCAGCTCCGAGACCAGCGCTCCCAGGAACACCAGGCGGAAATTCCGGCTTTTGAAAACGTTTTCGCTCTTTGCAGTTTCTTCAGGCATGATCCGCGCACTCCTTCCACAGGGAGGTCAGCGCCTCGTTTTTCAGATACCGGATCAGCGTTTCTACGCTTTCCCGCGCCGTGGCGCCCAGTCCGTCGTGGGCGTTGGCGCCGGCCTCCGCGGAGGCGAATCGGGTGTTTCTCACGCTGTAGTCCGGGGCCGCGTCAAAGCGCCGCACAAGTCCGGCGGCCTCCCCGAGCTCCCGCCGGGCCTCCTCCGGCTCGCCGCATTTCAGCTGGGCGTGGGCCATGAGGACCCGGAACAGCGCGAAGGTCTTGTCCAGAAAATCGGGTTCGTCCGTCTTTTTCAGGCCCAGAAGCAGATCCCGGCTCCATTGGACGATGTCCCGGGCGGAGGAATAGTCCCCTCGGGCGGAGTAGACGAAAACGTACCCCGTCACCGTATTCACCAGGGAGAAGACGGCATTGAGCAGCGCCTCGGAAAGATAGGGATCCGCATCCTCGGGGCGGTTCAGGTAGAGGGCCAGGTTCACCCCAATCTTGTCGCTGAAGATGCCGCCCACGTTATGCTTTTTCAGCAGCTCGATCCCCGTTTCCCAGTCCCCCTGCAGCGCGTAGGCGTAGGCCATATTCCCGAAGAGGATGTGCTCCCCGATGGCGGGATCGTTGTTCTGGGGCAGAAGCACCAGACTCTTTTCCAGCAGCTCCAGAGCCCGGCGGGCCTTGGCCGGATCGTGGTCTCCCGAGGCGAAAATGAGGTATACCCCGGCGCAGGAAAGGACAATCTTGAAGGACTGGGGATACTTTTTCAGAGCCTTTTCCGCTTCCTGCAGGGCCGCCGGGTCCATGCTGCGGCAATAGGCGTTCAGCCGCTCCGTGACGGCGTCCGGGCGGTTGTCCTTCATCCGGTAGCCCAACAGGGCATCCACGGAGGTATCAAAGAAATCCGCCAGCTCCACGATTAGGTTCAGCTCCGGCACGCTCATGCCGGATTCCCATTTGTACACGGCTCCCGCCGTGACTCCCAGCACCTCCGCCAGCTGCTCCTGGGTCAGACGGCGCTCTTTTCGGAAGGAGCGGATATTGTTTCCAAGGTCGAGTTCCATGCCCGGACCTCCTTTTCGGTTCATCGACGGGGCCATTGTAGCAGACAGGCCGGGGAAAGGGAAGAGACTGATAATACTAATAGGATGTTGATTTTTATACTTACAGTATGATTTTTCCGCGGGCAGCAAAAAAACGACCCGAAAGCCGGGAAAGGCTTTCGGGTCGCCGATGAGAAATGCGGTTATTTGGAGATGGTGCATGTGACGCCGCAGGACTCGTAGAGAGCCCGGACGGCCTCCGCCTCCTCGCCGGTCATGGGCTTCATGTCCTCCAGGGTATAGGGGATGTCCAGGGCGGCGTATTTGGAGGTGCCCATGCGGTGATAGGGGATGAGCTGAAGCTGCAGCTCCGGTCGGCCCAGACTGCGGATGAACTCCGCCGTGGCCTGTACGTTCTCCTCCGGACTGTTGACTCCGGGGATCAGGGGCTGGCGGAAGAGAAGGCTGGCGCCGCTCCCGGCCAGGAACCGGGCGTTTTCCAGGATCTCTTCGTTCCCATGGCCCGTATACTCCCGATGCTTTTCGCTGTCCATGAGCTTCAGGTCAAAGTAAAAGGTGTCCGTCAGGGGCAGAACCTTCTCAAAGGCGCTGCGGGGCACGCAGCCGCAGGTCTCCACGCAGGTGTTGATCCCGTCTCCCCGGCAGAGGGCAAAGAGCTCCGCCACGAAATCCGCATGGGTCAGGGGTTCGCCGCCGGAGACGGTGACCCCGCCGCCGGAGGTGTCGTAGAACATCTTGTCCCTCCGGACCTTGTCGAAAGTCTCCTCTGCGGTTTTGGGTTCTCCGTAGCGGACCAGGGCGCCGTAGAAGCAGGCTTCCACGCAGTCGCAGCATTCGTCGCAGCGGCTGCGGTCGATGCGTTTGTCCGGATCGGGAAGGATGGCCCCTCGTGGACAGACCTTGGCGCAGCGGCCGCAGTGCTGGCAGAGGTTTGCCAGGAAACCCGTGCGCACCTTGTCCTGCAGGTTTTCCGGGTTCGCGCACCAGCGGCAGCGCAGGGGGCAGCCCTTGAGGAAGACCACCGTGCGGATGCCCGGCCCGTCATGGATGGAGTAGCCCTGGATGTTTGCGATCAGTGCGGTTGCGCTCATGCTCTATGCCTCTTTCTTCGGAGCAGCCTCCGCCCGCTTCCTGCGGGGGGCGATGAGACCGGCGGACTTGCGGTTGTTGTAGACGTTGAAGGCCACCGCCAGCACGATGATGACGCCCTGTACCGCCTTGGAGTAGTTGGTGTTGATGTTCAGCATGACGATCATGTTTTCCACGATGCCTGCCAGCAGCGCGCCGAAGACCGCGCCGGCAATATCGCCGTAGCCGCCCATGATGTCGGCACCGCCCACCACCAGGGCCAGCATGATCATCATTTCGTATCCCTGAGCGGTGGTGGCGGAGGTGATGTAGTTCATGCTGGTCAGCACGATGCCTCCCAGGCAGGCGGACAGGGAGCAGATCACGTAGCAGCCCACCCGGAAGGAGCGGGATTTGATGCCCACCAGCTCCGCCGCGGCCCGGTTGGCACCCACGGCGTAGACCCGGCGGCCGAAGACCGTCAGCGCCAGGATGAGCCCCACGATAAGAGCTGCCGCCAGGAAGATGACGATGGGCATGGGGATGGCTCCGAAGAGCTTGGTATTGGCGATCTTGTAGAAGAAGCCCTCCGTATTGGTCAGATGGATGAAGGAACCCTTCAGCAGGGCGGAAGCCAGGCCGTAGAGCAGCTTGCTGGTAGCCAGGGTGACCACGAAGGAGGGGAGCATCAGATAGGCGTCGCAGATGCCGTGGAGGATGCCCACCGCCACGGCGCAGACAATGGCCAGGATCAGGCCCACCACAAAGGCTCCGTCCGTCATGCCGTGGCCGTTATAGTACCAGAGGCAGACCACGCTGGTGAAGGCGGCCGTGGAACCCATGGCCAGGTCGATGCCGCCGGTGAGCATGCACAGGAGCATGCCGCAGCACATGGTGCCGTAGATGGCGATGGACATGAGGATGGTGCGAAGGTTGCCCAGGGAGAAGAAGCTGCGGTTGCCGATGAGCATAATGATGAGCAGCACCGCCAGGATCAGGGCCCGCTGCGCCCACACGTTGGCAAACAGATTCCGGTTTTTCATAGGACCACTCCTTCCTTGGCGGCTACGCCGGAAGAGGCCAGAAGAACGGCCTGCTGCGTCGCCTGATGATCGCGGAACTCCTGGAAGAAGGTGCCGCCGTGAAGCACCAGCACCCGGTCGGAGACCTCCGTCAGCTCGGCCAGGTCGGAGGAGACCATAATGATGATGGCGCCCTTGTCGGCCAGGCGGCGCATGTATACGTAGAGCTCCGCCTTGACGCCCACGTCCACGCCCACGGTGGGTTCATCCAGGATCAGCACGTCCACGTCCCGGCTGAGCCAGCGGGCCAGGATGACCTTCTGCTGGTTGCCGCCGGAGAGGTTCTGCAGGGGGAGCTTCTTCATGGCGGGACGCACGTCGTAGTCGGCGATGGCCTTTTCCGCGTGGCCGTTCTCGGCTCCGGCCTTGACGAAGCCCAGGGAGCTGAGCCGGTCGTAGCTGGAGATGGCGATGTTCCGCAGGATGGAAAGCTGGGGGAAGAAGCCTTCCGTACGGCGATCCTCCGGCACCATGCCGAAGCCCGCCCGGATGTTCTTTGCCACAGAGCGGCTCACGGGCTTCCCATCCAGGGTGATGGTGCCCTTGTAGTTCTTCATGGCGCCGTAGATGCAGCTCACCAGCTCCGTCCTGCCGGAGCCCACCAGGCCGCCGATGCCCAGGATCTCGCCGCCGTAGGCCTTGAAGTTGATATCGTGGAGCAGGTTCCCCAGGCTCAGGTCCTTCACTTCGATGCAGTGCTGGTAATTCACGTTGGGAGTACGCCGGGCCGTCTTTTCCAGTTCATGGCCGATCATCATGGCGGTCACGGTATCCGCCTGGACGGTCTTGGAATCCACCACGCCCACCACTTCGCCGTTGCGCATGATGGTGAGCCGGTCCGTGATCCGGTAGATCTCCTCCAGCCGGTGGGAGATGTAGAGAATGCTGGTGCCCCGCTCCCGCAGACCCTCCATGGTGACGAAGAGCTGTTCCGTCTCGCTGGCGGAGAGGGAGGTGGTGGGCTCGTCCATGATGAGGAGCTTGGCTTCCGTGGAGAGGGCTTTCAGGATCTCCGTCATCTGCCGCTGGGCCATGCCCATGGAGGCCACCACCTCGTCGGGATGGAGGAGGAAGCCGTAGCGGTCGATGAGCTCCTGCACCTGGCGGCGCATCTCTTTCCGGTCGGGAAGGCCCCGCTTCATAAGCTCATGCCCCAGGAAGATGTTTTCCGTAACGGTCAGCTCCGGCACCAGAGACAGCTCCTGGTAGATGACGGAGATGCCGGCTTCGGCGGCGTCGTGCCGGTTGTTGATGACAACATGCTGCCCGTCGATATAGATCTCCCCGTCGTCCTTGGTGTAGACGCCGGTGATGATCTTGATGATGGTGCTCTTGCCTGCGCCGTTTTCCCCCATGAGGGCGTGGATCTCGCCCTTCCGGATCTCCAGATTCACGTTCTTCAGCACCTGGATGCCGTTGAAGGATTTGCAGACGTTTTCAGTCCGGAGGATCAGTTCTTCGCTCATTGCGCGCCGCCTCCTTTCGCCCGGGCCTCCAGCAGGGCCTCTTCATTGGCGTTCTTCTCGGAAAGGGCCCGGAGCCGACGGGCAGAGAAGACGGCGAAGCCCGCGTCGCTCATGATGGCGATGAGGATCACGGCGCCCTCGAACACGTACTGCCAGGAGGTATCCAGACCGTATTTCCGCATGCCGTTGGTCACCAGGGTCATGAAGACGGCACCCAGGAAGGCGCCGACGGCGTCGCCCTTGCCGCCTCCCAGCATGACGCCGCCCACCACGCAGGCAGCCACGGCGTCGAAACCCATGCCGCTGCCCAGACTCAGGTAAGCCGTCTGCTGATAAGCCACGGTGAAGACCGCACCGATGGCGCAGCAGGCGCCGCAGATGGTGAAGGTGCTGATCTTCATGCGCTTCACGTTCACGCCGCTCATCTCGGAGCTCTTGGCGTTGGAGCCGGTGGCACAGGTATGCAGGCCGTAGCGGGTGCGGGTCTGAATGAACCAGGCGACGAGGGTCAGCAGGATCCAGGCGATGACGATATAGTAGAAGCCGCCGACGTGCTTGCCCAGAACCAGAAAGCCCCGGTTGGTGATGGTCTGGCTCATGACGGTGCCGTTGGGCTCCTTGGCGATCACCAGCAGGCCGAAGCCGGAGAAAACGAACCCGGTTGCCAGCGTGGTGATGAAATCGTTGAGATAAAAGTGGGTGATGAGCCAGCCGTTGAAGAAGCCGCAGGCAGCGCCCACCACCACGGCTGCCAGCAGGATGACCGGCCAGGGCAGCCCCAGCATGGCCAGGCGGCAGGCGATGATGCCGGTGAAGCAGATGATGCCGCCGGAGGACAGGTCGATGCCGCCTCCGATGAGGACGAAGGAGACGCCGACGCAGATGATGCCGGTGTAGGCGGCCACCCGCAGGATCTCCTGCACGTTGCGCAGCTTGAGAAAGCTGGGGGCCGTGGCCGCGAAAATGGCCGAAAGAATGACGATCAGGGCGAGGGTGATCAGCTTTCGCGTAACTTTCTGGCTGATTCTCAAGGCGTTCACTCCCTTGACGTAGAAATCCGGACGCTCCGGGAAGGAATGGGGAGAGGGCTGCAGACAAACCCGTAAACGGCACGATACCGGAAAGAAAGATACCGTGAAAGAAACCCATCAGGGGTGTCTTTCGCGTTCAATCATAAGTTTTTCGAAGGATCATTTCCTTGCTCGAAAAACTTGCTTCAGCGTATCGACAAGACTTTGTCGATACGCTGAGGACGGAGGCCGTTAAGGGCCTCCGCCCTGAATCGTGTCAAGTCGGGGGATGAAGTTTTGCTTAATAGTTGTAGGCGCTCATATCCCAATGGGTGCCCCGGATGGTCTCCAGAACGTTGTCGATGGTGACGTTCTTGGTGGGAAGCAGCACATTGGAGAAGAACTCGTTGCCCAGGTTGTGGCCGGTGACGCCCAGCTGGACGTAGTTCATGGCGCTGACCATGGCGGCGTAGCCCTCATAGAAGGGGTCGGAGTAGCTGGTGCCCACGATCTTGCCCTGGGCGATGGCGTCCAGCGCGGCGGGAGTGCCGGAGTAACCCCAGATGATGATGCCGTCGTCCTGGCGGCCGGCGGCCTCGATGGCCTGGGCAGCGCCGATGGCGGTGTTGTCGTTCACGCAATAGAGGACCTGCACGTCCTTGTACTTGGTCAGCACTTCGCTGGCGGCCTGGTAGCCCACTTCAATGGAGGTGATGCTCTGGGCGTAGTCCTCCATGATCTCGAAAGCACCGGTCTTGGTAGCATAATCCTCGAAGCCCTGGCCCATGGTGCAGGTGGGCTTCAGCTCGGCGGCCACGTCCAGGATGACGGTCTTGGCGCCCGCGGGGACCAGGGTGGAGAGGTACTCGGCGGCCTCATAGCCCGCGTCGTAGGTGGTGTTCTGGATGTGGGCGGTGTGCACGCCGGAGCAGCCGTTGTTGATGGAGATGACCACGATGCCCGCTTCCTCAGCGGCGGCAATGGTGGAGTTCAGAGCGGTGGCGTCCATGGAGTTGATGAAGATCACGTTGACGCCCTGGGTGATGCACTCGTTGAGCAGGTTGATCTGGTTGTTGGGGTTGAAGCCGGGGTCGTAGGTGTCCAGGGTGATGTTGGGATACAGGGCAATGGCTTCCTGCATGCCCTTCAGGATGACGGGGAAGTCTTCCTGGCCGGCGCCCATGGGGATGTAGGCCATCTTGCAGGCGGCGCCGTTGTTGATGTCGATCACGGGCTTGGCTTTGGAGACGGTCTTGTTGTCGCTGCCGCTGCTGCTGTCGCTGCTGCAGCCAGCCAGCAGGCTCACGGCCAGAAGGGCCACGAGGACCAGGGCAAGGATCTTACGGAACTTCTTCATGATTTTTCCTCCAAACATATTTGTATATCGCTTCTCTTCTCTATTTCAAGAATGGGATTTCCCATTCCATGCGGGAGTTGCTTACAGCTCGAACTCGCTGCGGTAGATCACGTCGTCCTGGATGCCCTTGCTGAGCTGGACGAAGTAAGCGCTGAAGCCGCCGATGCGGACGATCAGATCGGAGTAGTTTTCCGGATGGGCCTTGGCATCCTTCAGCTGGTCCGTATCCAGAATGTTGTACTGGATATGGGAGCCGCCTGCCTTCATATAGGCGTTGGTATAGGCCACCAGCTTTTCGATGCTTTCGGGAGAGCCCAGGAGGGAGGAGTTGAACTTCTGGTTCAGCACGGCGGCGCAGCACACGCTGCTGTAGCCGGAATGCATGGCGCTGCGGAGCACGGCGGTGGGGCCGTTTTTGTCCGCGCCGCGCATGGGACTGAGAGAACCGTCGTTCAGAGGCTCCAGGGCAGGCCGCCCGTTGGGCAGGGCTCCGGCGCCGAGACCGCCGAAGTAGTGCCAGGCCAGGCCTTCCCGGGAGATGATCATCTTCCGGAAGGGGGCGTTGTCGAAGGCATAGATGATCTCCGCGGACCGGTCGGATACGCGCCGGACCATCTCGTCTGCTTCCTCGATATCGTTGCCGTACTTGGGCTGACGCAGGCAGAGCTGCCGGATCTCCTCGCCCCGCTCCCCGGCGAAGTTGGAGTCCAGGGCGTTCATGAGCTCGTCCATGGTGAGGATCTTCTTGTCGTACACCAGGTTCCGGATGGCTACGAAGCAGTCCGCCACGTCGATGATGGCCCGGTCGGACACGCCGAACATGGAATGGTCGGGATGGGCCTTGGTGAGGTCCTGGCCCAGATCCATGCTGGCTTCGATGCCCAGAATGGAGAGCAGGGGAGTGCGGATGAACTCCCAGCAAACGTCCCGGGCCACGGCCCCCAGCCACAGAGCCTTGTGTACCAGCGCCTTTTCCTGCCGGAAGAAGGCCTCGTAAAGCTCCTCGAAGGTCTTGAAGCTCCGGGGATCGCCGGTCTCCAGACCGGTCTTGTTGCCGTTTACGTCCAGGCCGTTATGGAGGGTCACGTGGAGGACGCCCGCCAGGTTGTAGGCGGCCACGCCCTCGGCGCCGTAATGCTCCGCCCGGTTGGGGAGGCAGGGGTATACGCAGCCCAGACCGCGCCACTCGCAGGCCTCCTCATAGGGGATGCCCCAATCCATGTACTTGCGGATCATGACTTCGTCGCTCTGGAACAGCGGGATGCCGCCCCGGGTCTCCAGATTGGTGCGGATGGCCTTGTTCATCATCCAGTCGGGGGTGTGCTCGTTCCAGCGCAGGCCCACGGTGGGGCTGGAGAGCTTCAGCTTGGCCACCACGTGAAGGATCAGGTAGCTCAGCTCGTTGGACATATCCGTATGATCCTGGCCCAGACCGCCCACCATCACGTTGTTGATGCCGAAGTTGATCTGATGGGTCTCCTTGTTCATGTCGTCGGACACAAAGGTCTGTGTGCCCCAGCGGCCGATCATGTCTGCCAGATCGGAGGCAAGCTGCTCCAGGGGCACGCCGTTGGCCAGGTCGTTCTTGAAGTAGCCGTAGAGGTACTGGTCGGCGCGGGCCCAATGGCTGTTGTTCTGCATGGGGTTCTCGAACATCTTGGCCAGGGAGCACATCTCCATGAACTGCAGGGCCTCGTGGAAGGTGCGGGGGGGATTCTCGGGGACCCATTCGCAGGTCTCCGCGATCTTCTCCAGCCGGGCCTTTTCCGCGGGATCCTTTTCCCCGGCGGCCATTTCCCGGGCCAGGGCCGCATAGCGGCGGGAATGGTCGATGGTGGTCTGGAGGACGATCATGGCAGCCCGCCAGAAGTAGATCTTATTTACGTCCGTGCCGCCCTCGGCGATATACGCGTCGATATGCTCCTGGCAGCGGCGGATGTATTCCTTCAGTCCGGCGGGGAGGATATTGGGCCAATCCAGAGCGGAGGTGCTCTGGCCGGTGATGCCGTTCTGCAGGCCGGGGTCTCTCAGTTTGCCTGCTTCCGTCTGCTTCGCCCAGTCTCCCACCAGCTCATGCCAGGCGTCGTAGGTGCGCTTTGGCATGCAGTTGGGCTCGAAGAGGCGGACGGCCTCCCGCAGGACCTCCAGCTCCTCCTTGTTCAGAATGGCGGAGGCATCCAGGGTGACGCCGATGACCCCGTCGTCGTTCCAGATATCGTGGATGTAGTCGCCGCAGACGCTGATGGCGGTCTGACAGCCGATGACGCCGGTGGTGGGACGGCCCACGATCTCGTCAAAGGGATGGATCTTGATGGGCACGTTGTCCATGACCTTCTTCAGCATCTTGGCGGTGCGGATCTCCAGATCCTCGCCCTCGGTCTCGTGCCAGGACTGGATGGCGAGACGCTCCCGGTCCACGTACACGCGCCAGGGGGCTGCTTTCATGGCGGCGCGCCACTGCTGGTTCCGCTCGCTGAGTTCCAGCGCGTCGATCTTTTCCAGGAGAGATTTGTCGATTTCGTACATTTGCATTACCTCCGGAATGAAATAGCGTCGCTTATGACATTGCATTATAACGGGTATAACGTGATAGAATATCAGAGGCCGGATAAGGCCGCTTGCCTGAATAACCGGTATCCCGGGGAAAACCGCCTCCGGCGGAGCGAACGTGTTAAAGATCAACCCTATATTGATTACCGATCTCAGCATAGACCATTCCGTTCCTCCCGTCAACGGCTCCAGCTATGAAATTAAACTATAACAGAGCGCGTGACTTTTCCCTGCATCGATGCTATAATCAGGCAAAAACTAGGTTATACCAGAAAGGGCATACGGTAATGTCAGCCATCAATATGCATCAGATCGAGGTCTTCCTCTGCGCGGCGAAGCATCAGAATATCTCCCGGGCTGCCGAGGAGCTGTTTATCAGCCAGCCCGCCCTGAGCAAGACCATTTCCCGGATCGAAAAGGATTATGGCGGCCGGCTCTTTCGCCGAACCAACCGGGGCGTTCAGCTGACGGAAGAGGGCAGGGAGCTCTATGCCCGCCTGGATTTTGAGTATCACCGCTTCCGGGTGAGCGTGGAGGATATCTTCCGGCAGATGCGGCCCAGCGGGGCTCCCGATCTGCGGATCGGCTGCCTGAACCGGGAGGTGGTCTATCTGGTGGCCCAGGAACAGATCCAGGCCTATACCCTGCAGCACCCGGATCGGGACATTGCTCTTGAGCGCTACGACCCCGCTTCCCTGCGGCGGAAGCTCCTCTGCGAGGAACTGGATCTCATCCTCACCGTGGAGTCGGAGCTGGCGCCTCCCTCGGAATTCGAGACCCTTTTCCTATGCGAGTATCCGATCTTTTTCCTGGTGCCCAGGGCCATGGCGGAAGTGGGACTGGAAGCCCTGAACGGGCGGCCCCTCATCCTGGAATCCCCGGTGCAGCGGCGGCTGGCGGAGGAGATCTGCGCCAATTACGGCATCGTGCCGAAGGAGGTTCGTTATGCAGGCTCCTACTTTGTGCTTTCCTCCCGGATCGGCCGGGAGAAGGGCTTTTCCATAGACAGCAAGATGGTCCTCAGTGAGGCGGAGACGGCTGACCTGGCCTACCTGCCGGTGAAACGGGCTTTCCACGGGCGGGTGGTGCTGGCCTGGCGCAAGGAGCGTCATACCCCCGCGGCGGCGGACTTCGCCGCTTTCCTGCGTCCCGGCGACACGGAGACGGCCGCCCCGGTCAATCTGATTTAAGGAGACAGTACAATGGAGATCAACGAGAAGCTTCTGACGGAGATCGACGCCATAACCCTGAGCCCCGCCAACCGTGCCTGGCGGGAGGCGGTGCGTACCGCCTCCTGGCGCATCCACCCCGACCGGCAGCGCCTGGCTCTCCGGTCCTGGCGGGAAACGGAGGGAGAGGACCTGGAGCTGCGCAGGGCGAAGCTGCTGGCCCGGGTGCTGGAGGGGATGCCCATCGATATCCTGCCCTTCGATCAGGTCGTGGGCCGGTCCACCCCCGCCGTGATCGGCTGCGCCACCGCCATGGACATCTGCGGAGACTATATCCCCGCCATCTGGAACGAGGACCGGCGGGTGGACGCCACCATGGACGCCAGCGTGCAGCTGGATGAGGAGACCCTTTCCGTCCTGCGGGAGGCGGCCCGGGAATTCCGGGGAAAGACTGCCCCCGACCTCTCCTATCAGGCCTGGGAGGCCGTATGCGGCACGCTGGGCCGGGACCTGGAGGACGCCAAGCTGAAGGATCCCTCCCTGGACGCCGCCGTTTTCGGCCAGGTCACCACCGCCTTCAACTGGGACAAGATCCTGCGGGTAGGCCTGGGCGGCTATATCGCCGAGGCGGAAGCCCATCTGGCGGAATTCCGGGCAGGAACGGATACGGACGTATCCAAGGCGTATTTCTGGGAGAGTGCGGTCATCGTGCTGAAAGCCGTCATCCGCCTGGGCGAACGCTACGCCGTGCTGGCGGAGGAGAAGGCTGCGGCGGAGCCGGACAAAGCCCGAAGAGAACAGCTGCTGGAGATCGCCCGCATCTGCCGCTGCGTGCCGGAGAACCCGCCCCGCACCTTCCAGGAAGCCCTGCAGCTCATGAGCCTCTGCGGGGTGGCTAAGGTGGCGGAGCACCCCATGCACGGCAACCCCCACTGGGGCCGCGCCGACCAGTATCTGTACCCCTATTTCAAAAAAGACGTGGAGAGCGGCCGTCTCACCGCCGCCCGGGCCGGGGAACTGCTGGCCGACCTGATCGGCCGCTGGGGCACCCAGTGCTTCGTGCAGCCCCGGAGCCAGAAGCTTTCCCATCAGATCAATTTCTGCATCAACAACGTGATGATCGGAGGCGTGGATCACGAGGGGCGGGACGCCGCCAACGAGCTGAGCTATCTGATCCTCCATATGGTCGGCCTGCTGAAGATCTCTTCCCCCACCGTGGGGCTGAAATGGAGCCGCGTCACTCCGGACTGGCTCATGAAGAAGGCCATCCGCACCAATCTGGAGACCCGGGGCGGCATCCCCCTCTTTGAGAACGACGACGCGGTGGTGGCACACTACGTGCGGGACGGCATCCCCTATGCCGATGCGGTGGAATGGGCCGGCCTGGGCTGCGTCTATCCCTGCATCCCCACCAAGGCGGAGCACACCGGAGCCCACGGCCTGGGGGCCTTCAACGTAGCCGGCTGCCTGCATCTGGCCCTGCATAACGGGCGGGATATCAACGGGAAGCAGACCGGCCTGGCCACAGGGGACGCCCGGGATTTCGGGAGCTTTGAAGAGCTTTACGAGGCCTTCCTGAAGCAGCACCGGCACGTGAGCCATACCTGTTTCCGCCTGGGCAACGTAGCCCGGCGGGTGGAGAAGGATCGGATCCGTCTGCCCCTCATCTCCGTTCTGGGGCTGCAGTTCTGCATGGATGCCGGACGGGATACGGTGGACGCCGACCCGGATCACACCCTCCAGGGCATCGGCGACCGGGGCATCATCGACGCCTCCGACGCTCTTTACGCCGTGAAGTATCTGGTCTTCGACGGGAAGAAGCTCACCATGAAGGAGCTTATGGACGCCCTGGACAGCGACTTTGCCGGGGAGCGGGGCGAGGAGATCCGGCAGCTCTGCCTGGCCGCCCCGAAGTTCGGAAACGATCTGGAAGGGCCCGATGAGATGGCCCGCCGGGTCAGCGACGACAGCGCCGCCATCATCAAGAGTTATGACAATTCCCCATTCCCCCCCATCATGATCGCCCGGGAGGGACTTGCCTGGCATTACCTGGGCGGCCTGGGGGTCGGCGCGCTGCCCAACGGCCGGAAGGCCCTGGAGCCCCTGAACGACGGCTCCATCTCTCCCATGCGGGGGGCGGACAAAAACGGCCCCACCGCCGTGCTCCGCAGCGCCCTCACCGCTGCCTTCAAGGATTCCTATGCCCAGGTGCTGAACCAGAAGTTCAACGCCTCCCTCCTGCGGGATGAGGAGGGAGTGGAGAAGCTGGCCGCCTACACCAAAGCCTTCATGGCTGCGGGGGGCACCCATATCCAGTACAACATCCTGGATTCCGAAGATCTGAAGGACGCCAAGGTGAAGCCGGAGGATCACGAGGACCTGATCGTCCGTATCGGCGGGTTCAGCGCTTACTTTGTCCAGCTCTCCGGCGAGATCCAGGACGATGTGATCTTCCGCAGCGAGCTGTCCCTGTAAGACAGGAAAAACAAATGATCAAGCGCCGACCTGGTCATAGACCGGGCCGGCGCCTGTTATTTCATCCATAAGGATGCCTGCGGGGAGTTGTAACTCAGCTCCAGGCGGACCTGGGCTTGTAGTTGTCCATGATGGTCGGGTCTTCCTTCGCCTGCCTGGCGATCTCCGTGTAGCGGCCGTAGTCGAATTCCCGGCAGAGCTCCTCGTAGCAGGGATCCACCCGTTCGTTCCGGGGCAGGGGAACGTTCTGATCGATCAGAATATTCTGTACCTTGCGGATATCCACGCCGTGGGTGCCGACGCCGTCCGCCACAGCCACGGCTGCGGCCACGCCCGCGGCCTGCCCGGTGCCGATGCACTGGGGGATGAGATTGACCCAGTCGATGGCAATGGGATCCGCGGAGATATGGCGGCCCGGGCAGAGCAGATTGTCCACCTTCCTGGGCAGGATGGCGCGGTAGGGGATCTCCACCGGGGCGCAGTCGTTCAGGCGGCAGATGGTGGAGTGCCAGGCGATGACGTCGTCATGCTGCAGACCGAATACCCAGTCCTTGGCGGACATCACGTATTCGCCGGAGAGCCGCCGGCTGCAGCGCACCCCGGTCTGGGGGGCGATGCTCAGCAGATACATATCCTTGTACGCCCCGGGAAGGACGCGTTTGCAGTAGGCGATGACGTCCCGGATGGCCTTCCTGGTGTTGATCTCCGTGGCAGTCAGGTCCTTGATGGTGGAGCAGTTCACGTTGGAGTGCCGGTTGAACACCAGGCAGTTGCCGTTGGGCTCATCCCAGGAGGGAGCACTGCCGGCAAGACCCGTCATCTGCATCAGGTTGCGGTTGAGTTCCCGCCAGAGGTCGGGGTGGGCTTTGCGCCAGTCCTCCAGGTACTGCGTATTTACGCCGCCCACGCGCCAGGCCAGGGTCGTGTTGTGGGAGCGGGTGTTCTCCCCGGACAGGTCCTCGTAGGGCGCGCCGGTCTGCCGGAACAGGTCGCCGTCGCCGGTGGCGTCGATCACCACCTTGGCGAACACGGCCTTCCGCCCCTCCTTGCTCTCGAAGATCACGCCCTTGATGACGTTCCCGTCCATGATGGGTCGGGTGCCCCAGCTGTGGTAGAGGATGCGGATGCGGTCGCTGAGCTCCAGGAGCATCAGGTCCATCTCGATCTCCAGTTGGGGACCGTCGTAATACACGGACCGGACGAGCACCGGATCGTCTCCGGGGCTGGTGGTGTCCATTTTCATTTTCCAGCGCTCAATGAGCATCTTGTCCTTTTTGCCGATCTCATCCAGGGTGGGGCCCCAGGTGGAGCCCGGCACGGCCTTTTCCATCCGGTCGAACCATTCCTCCTGGATCCCCCGCACGAAGGGGAGGGTCTTCCAGGAGAGCTTCGGGACCATGAGGACGTAGTCCCCGGTGACGTCGCCGCCGGAATAGCCGTAGCGTTCCATCAGAATCACGTCCCTGCAGCCCGCCCGGGCTGCTGCCACGGCGGCGCTGTGTCCCGCCGCGCCGGCGCCCACCACCAGTACGTCGCATTCCGCGTAGACCTCGATGTCGCTCGCGGGTTCGTGATAGATCCTGTTTGCCATTTCCTCGTCCCCCGTTCTTCACTATATTATATATTTTGTTATTGCCTTTAATTTATCACCGCGGCCCGCCGGCTGTCAACGTGCCTTCCGGGGAAAAGGCTCGGAGTCGACCCTCCGGATCATCCGTATCTGTACGAAGCAAAAAAGAGGCGCCATACAGCCCCTCTTTTCTTGGCTTTGTTCCTTCATAATATTCCACAAATTCAACGGAAATTCAAATTTGGGGAATAGGATAGCTGCTGAGTTGGTTCCATCTGCAAATCAATGATTCTTTTTTCCGGGCATACATCACCAGGCTGCGGTATCAATGTCACTATCAGGTTCGACACCCGGGAGAATGCGACGGCCAGTCCGTATATGTTGCCAGCAGGGTGGACGCAATCGTTGATGAGATTCTGCGCCTGAAATTTTCGGAGATCAAAGCTGCGTCCAAGGCAGAGATTCTGAAAAAGCAGGGTGAACGTGACCTACGTGCAGCACGGCTCAGGTTGGAGAAAGCAGAAAAACAGCTTCAATTTCATGAGGAGGATCAACGTGATTTTCAGAACGAAGTCCTGAAAGTGATACGGGGTGAGAGCAAACTCAGTATGGGTTTTCTGAACTCTGCAATTGAACAGACGGAGAAGTCGATTGAAGCAGACAAAAAAGCAGTAGAAAGCGCTCAACTCAACTTGGAGCAAATCGAAGAGTTGGCTGCGGCGCGGAATGAAGAACTGGATGAGATCATCACTTGGGCAGACATATATAGCAACGCAAGCCTGGAAAGGAAAAAGATGATCGTGGGTCAGTTGATAAAAAAAGTCTGCATCAGCCGGGGATACCTGGTTTCAGTCGATTTCAACATCACCTTTGAAGAACTACAGCGGGCCATTGTAGGTGAGTATGCGGAAGAAACCGGAATTTGCACGACGTTTTTACCCGCGATAAGACTGCAAACCAGTGCATGATCGACGCGAAATCACAGCCAAAAAACACCGTCGGGAAAAGAATTCCCCAAAACTACCACTCGGTTCACATCCCGGAGAAAATCAAATAAAAGAATTTGCAGGAGCTACTAATAAGTAAATCCTGCAAACTCTGGTGGAGACAAAGGGATTCGAACCCTCGACCTTACGGATGCGAACCGTACGCTCTCCCAGCTGAGCTATGCCCCCAAATTTTTCCAATTTTGCGATTATTCGGGATGTGGATCGGGTGGGGAGGAAGGGAGATACGCCAAATGACTAGAAACTGTACCGCGTGCCCTCCCAGCTGAGCTACGCCCCCACAGGCTCATGTATTATAACACAGAATCCGGATTTGTAAAGCCTTTTTTGCGGCGGTTGCGAAACTCGCATCCCCGGCGCTCCGCCCCGGTTGCCATCCCGCCGGGGAAAGGATATAATGCAGACAAAGGAATCAAAAAAAGGGAATGGAGGGATCGGCATGCCGAACATCGACCCCCGCTGGGGGAATTGGAAGGAAGCGCCGCCGGCGGTGCCGGAGGCGAAGATCCGGGAGACGATCGACTGCGACGTGGCCGTGGCAGGAGCGGGCATCGCCGGGGTTGCCTGCGCCTGCCGGGCGGCGCAGAACGGCCTGCGGGTGGTTGTACTGGAAAAATCGGGGAAGTGGAACGCCCGGGGCGGGAACATCGGCGTGGCCAACTCCTCTTTCATGCGTTCCCGGGGCTATGTCAACGACCCGGAGGTTCTGGCCCGGGAATGGATCAAGCGCTGCCTGGGCCGCTGCGACGAAACCGTACTCTGGCGCTTCCTGCTGAACAGCGGCGACGCCATGGACTGGCTCATCGGCATTCTGACCCAGCCGGAATACGGGGCGCGGCCGGAGCTCCAGGCCTGCCTGTACAAGGGGGACACCTATCTGGAGCGGATGGGTTCCCACCGCTTCTTTGAGGGTCCCATGGCGAAGAAGGGGGCGAGAGCCGGAGCGGCGGACGCGGTTTACGCCATGTACACCGAATCCCTGAAGCTTGGAGTCAGGTACCTGATGAACACCCCGGCGGAACAGCTGGAGAAGCGGGACGGCCGGGTGACGGCGGTACTGGCCAAGGGGGAACAGGGCTATATCCGGGTCCGGGCGGCAAAGGGCGTGGTGCTGGCCACGGGGGATATCGGCGGAAGCCGGGAGATGTGCGCCGACCTGGCCCCCATGGCGGCCTCCTGCAAAAGCAACACCTATACTCCCCGGGGTTGCAACACGGGAGACGGCCACCGCATGGGGCTTTGGGCCGGCGGCGCCTTTGAGGAGGGGCCGTTCCCCATCATATTCCATCCCCAGGCCTACTGCTTTGCCAACTACTGCTTCCTCTTCGTGGATCGGGAAGGGAAGCGCTTCATGAACGAGGACAACAACATCCAGGCCAAGAGCGTGGCGGTCCACCGCCTGGGCCAGGATTACGCCTGGTCCATCCTGGACGGGGCCTGGGCGGAGAAGATCCCCGCCTCCCTGGAGTACGGCGGCGGCATCTTCTGGGGCATCGACCATGCTCCGGGAAAGAGCGGCTTCACCGAGGAGGGGACGAAGCGGATCTTCGATATGGCCAGGCGGGGCGGGAGCTATGTGGAGGCGGAGACGCCGGAAGCCCTGGCGGAGCTCATGGGGATCCCTGCGGAGGCCTTTGCCGCCACACTCCGGGAGTACAACGCCATGTGCGCGGCGGGAAAGGATACCCGCTTCGGGAAGCGGAAGGAGCTGCTCATGCCCCTGGACAAGCCCCCCTATATCGGGCTGAAATTCGGCCCCTCTGTTCTGGCGGTGGTGGGCGGCCTGCGGGTGAACGGGCGCTGCGCCGTCCTGGATGAGAAGGGCAGCCCCATTCCCGGCCTCTATGCCGCGGGGAACACCATGGGCGGCCGCTACGGGGTGGATTATCCCATGGTCATCCCGGGCACCAGCCACGGCACGGCTCTCACCTTCGGCTGGCTCCTGGGAGAGATCCTGGCGGGAAAAGAAGGAAAATAAGAACGAAAAGAACAAGAAACAACAAAATCCGGGGTCCGCAGATGCGGGCCCCGGATCGATTCAATTTCTCTGTTTGCCTTACGGCTTGATCATGATGACCAGCATACGGGCAGCGGTGACGCCGGTGTTCTTGCAGCCGCGCTTGGTGCCCTTGCCGAAGTGGACGCTGTCCCCTGCGTGCAGGACGTAGTCGGTGGGGTTGTCGTTTTCGTCGTACATGGTCACGGTCATCTCGCCGGAGATGATGTAATAGATCATCTCAAACTTGCTGACGGCAGCCTCGGCGCCACCGCCGGGGAGAAAATGGCTCAGTCCGTTGACGATGGTGCCCTCGTTCACGTCGGTGGGATCATGCAGGCGGGTGGTGAGCACGTCGTAATGGCCGGGAGCCTCATAGCGATAGGCTTCGTTGCGCTTGGTGACCTTATAGCTCATGGTAACGCTTCCTTTCTTTGAGCGGCTGCCGGATCGGCCGCCGCCGATAATTCCTCTAATATATTAGCACGGTCATTCGCCCAATTCAAGCCGCAGTTTTTCGTAATCTCCCGGCTCGTTCAGGTTCAGCAGCAGACGGTCGTCCCAGAGCTCTCCCAGGTCCCGGGGCCGCAGGGATTCCACCCGGCTCCGGTCCAGCAGGGCCATCATGCTCCGGCGTCCGGCCTCCAGCAGGGCCTGGACCGCGGGAAGACAGGCGGGCTTGTACAGCCCGAACAGCGGTTCCCACCGGCCCTCGCTGTCCGTGAGCACACAGGCCTCCGCTTCCTCCGGACAGAGCTCCGCCATGCGAAGAGCCGCCTGCGGTGAGGAGAAGGGCATGTCCGCCGCCGTGAGGAACACCGGTTCCCCTGCCTGCAGGAGACCCGCCTCCAGTCCGGCCATGGGCCCCTGACCGGGGTGCAGATCCGGTACCCGCCGGTCTCCCAGCCAGGGATACCGGTCCGGCTCGGCCACGCTCACCAGTACCCGGGGGAAAACCTCCGTCCATCTCCTGAGAGCGCGTTCCAGCAGCGCCTCCCCCTCCAGGGGGAGCCGGAGCTTGTCCCTGCCCATGCGGCGGCTCTTGCCCCCCGCCAGGATCACGATGGTCATGGCCTGCCTCCCGTATGCTTTCTGCCTGCCATTGTAGCAGGCGGAAGGCATTGCCGCAAGAGCGATCCGGGTCGTAATGGTTGAAGAATTTCCCCCGTTTTTTCGGGGGAAATTTTTGTTGCATTGTGGAAAACCCTATGATAAACTGAATTAGTCTGAATACAAGCAACCAGGCGCACCCATGCAAGCAAGCACCTCGCATATAAAGGAAAGGAGTCGAAAGACTAAATGGTGTTGTCGGAAAAGTACCAGCTCATTCAGAAGCTCGCAAGAGACTTCGCCGAGGCGGAGATCCCCTCCACCCTCCAGGACGAAATCGACCAGACCGGTGAGTATCCCCAGGAACTGCTGAAGAAGATCGCCAGCTATGGCTTCTACGGCATCAAGGCCCCCAAGGAGTACGGCGGCCAGGGCGGCGATACCCTCGCCTACGTGCTGTTCATCGAGCAGATCGCCCGGGTCAGCGCAGTCACCTCCATCTACATCAGCGGCGCGAACTCTCTGGGCAGCGGCCCCCTGCTGCTGGCCGGCACCGAGGAGCAGAAGCAGAAGTATCTGGGCGGCGTGGCCCGGGGCGAGATGTATCCCTGCTTCGCCCTGACCGAGCCCGGCGCGGGCTCCGATGCCGGCGGCGTCGTTACCTCCGCCGTGCGGGACGGGGACGACTGGATCATCAACGGCCGGAAGGCCTTCATCACCGGCGCTCCCATTGCCGACTTCGGCATCGTGTTCTGCAAGACCGATCCCAGCAAGGGCAACAAGGGCATCACCACCTTCATCGTGGACCTGAAGCTCCCCGGCGTGAGCTTCGGCAAGCCCGAAAACAAGATGGGCATCATCGGCTGCCCCACCAGCGACATCGTGTTTGAGGACGTTCGCGTTCCCGATTCCGCCCGTCTGGGCGAGGTGAACCAGGGCTTCACCAACGCCATGAAGACGCTGGACTACGGCCGTCTGGGCGTCGCCGCCCAGTCCGTGGGCATCGCTCAGGCCTGCCTGGAAGAGGCCATCAAGTACGCCAAGGAGCGCAAGCAGTTCGGCCGTCCCATCGCCAAGTTCCAGGCCATCCAGTTCATGATCGCCGACATGGCCACCGAGCTGGAGGCTGCCCGGCAGCTGGTTTACAACGGCGCCGTGATGAAGGACCTGAACGACCGTCAGGCCAGCATGTACTGCTCCATGGCGAAATACTTCGCCGCCGAAGCAGCGAACCGCATCGCCTCCAAGGCCCTGCAGATCCACGGCGGTTACGGCTATATCAAGGATTACCGCATCGAGCGTCTGTACCGCGACGTCCGCATCAACGCCATCTTCGAGGGCACCAGCCAGGTGCAGCAGATGGTCATTTCCGGCGCTCTGCTGAAGTAAGGAGGAACCAGAAATATGAAGATCATCGTTACCGCCAAGCAGGTCCCCGATACCAACGAGGTCAAGATCGACCCCGTTAAGGGCACTTTGATCCGGGACGGCGTCCCCTCCATCCTGAACCCCGACGACCGGAACGCCCTGGAAGGCGCTCTTGCCCTGAAGGATCAGTACCCCGGCAGCACCGTCACCGTGGTCTCCATGGGCCCCGGCCAGGCGCTCATCATGCTGAAGGAATGCATCGCCATGGGCGCGGACGACGCCGTGCTGCTTTC
>JAFZVM010000040.1 GCA_017617795.1 Oscillospiraceae bacterium | reverse complement strand
CCGTCTGCGCGCCTTTGAAGGCAAACGGCAGCGAATACAGCGCCCTCACCATCGACCTCTGCCCGGATGAAACCGGCGAGCTGGACTTCGCCGTCCACGAGGATATGATCGAGGTGGGCAAGCTGCCGGAATCCTACCCCTCCGTCGAAGCCCTGAAGCAGGACGGTTTCGACCGGTACGCGGATTTCCGGAAGAATTACAAGGCCCCGGCGAAGGGCTTCGAGCAGCTCTTCAAGTATGCCACCCACACGGTCTGGGCCCGGCGGGTAAAGCCCACCGGCATCTACCAGTCCCCCATGATCCTCATGCACTATGAATACCTGGGGGAATGCTTCGCCTGGCAGCAGAGCTTCAACGGCATGTCCATGATGGGCAATCCCAAGGAAGGCTGGCGGCAGATCTGCGCCCTCTTCGAATACCAGGACGAAAAAACGGGCCAGCTGCCCGGCAACGTGGGTTACCTCTCCAAAAACGCCGGCATCCAGCCCCCCATCCAGGGCTTCGCCCTGAAATGGCTCATCAAAAAATGCGGGGACAGCTATCTGACTCCCAGTGAGTGCGAGCGCATGTATCCCAAGTTCGCCAAGTGGGCGGAATTCTGGGTCACCACCCGCAGCGCGGGCCGGGGAGACGACGTGACCGCCATCAACAACCCCAACGACTCCGGCTGGGACGACGCCACCATCTTCCAGGACGGCTTCCCCACCGTCAACCCGGATCTGATCGCCTTCATGGTCGATCTGCTGGATATGACCGGCCGCCTGGCGGACGGCTGCGGAAAGACGGAGGAGGGCAAGAGCTGGCACGACCGGAGCCAGAAGCTCTTCGACACCCTCATCAGCGAGTTCTGGGACGGGAAGAAGTTCGTCACCTTCCACAATGGCAAGCCGGTGGACAGCCTTTCCGCCGCCTGCTACCAGCCCATCATCCTGGGAGACCGTCTGCCCCAGAATATCATCGACCGCTGCTGCGAAGCCCTTACGGAGGAGGGCGGTCTCCTCACGGAGATCGGCATCGCTTCGGAGGATATCCGCAGCGCCAATTCCAATTACGGCACCGGCACCTTCGTCCATGGCCGTGTGGTGGCCCCGGTCCAGCTCTTCCTCTGCGCCGGACTGAACCTGGCGGGAAAGAAGAAGGAAGCCGCCATGATCGCGCGGCGCTTCGCCGCCCAGAGCCAGCAGAAGGGCTGTATCCTGGGCTTCCCGCCCAGGACGGACACCTATCTGGCCACCGGCAAGCCGGTATACATCACCCCCGGCCCCGTGGCTTCCGACGGCTGGCCCTGGTCCTCCTGGAACGCCTGCTCCAACCTCACCCTGATCACCTGCATCATCCCCGAGGGAGAAGAGGCATAAGCTTTCTCAACATAACGATGGCGCGCTGCGGTATTTCGCAGCGCGCCATTTCTTTTTCCATTCAGGGGGAGCTTACTCCTCCAGGATCGCATGCAGGACGATGGGCAGGACCCGGTCCAGAGCGTACTGCCCCGCCTCTTCCGCCGCCCTTTCTCCCAGCGCCTTCCGGAGGTCGGGTGAATCCATCAGTCTGATCAGGGCGGCGGCGCAGGCCTCTGCGTCCCCGTAGGGATACAGGAGCCCGGTCTCTTCGTTCCGGATCAGATCCGTATTCCCCTTCACGGCGCTGGCTGCGATCGGCAGGCCCATGTGCATGGCCTCCATCACGTTGAAGGGCAGGCCCTCGCTGCGGCTGGCGGTAACCACCGCGTCCGCCATGCGGTACCACCGGGGCATATCCTCCACCCGGCCGGGAAAACGCACCCGGTCGCCCAGGCGGAGTTTCTTCGCCAGCGCCTTCATGCGCTCCAGCTCCGCTCCGTCCCCGCAGAGCACCAGGACCGCCCGCTCCGGCAGCTTCTGCATGGCCCGGATCAGCACCTTTTGACTCTTCCGGGGAGAAAACTCAGCGGCATACAGGAGGACGAAGGCTTCGGCGGAGATGCCCAGTTCCTTCCGCAGCTCCTGCCCCGCCTCCGGCGAAGCTTCATCCAACCGGGCAAAATCCACCCCCATGCCGGGGATATTCCCCACCGCTTTTCCCAGGCAGAAGCGCATGGCCAGATCCTCATCCCACCCGTTCATGGTGAGGATCAGGTCCGTCACCGAAGCGGTGATGCGCTCCGCGCCCAGCAGGAGCTGCCGCTTCAGCCAGGGCGTATCATCGTCGAAAAGGTAGCCGTGGACCACGTTCACCACCCGGGGACGCTTCCGCATGCCCAGCACCGCCAGGCGGGTGAAAAACGCTGCCAGAGAGGTGTGGGTGACGATCAGGGAATACCGTTCCCGGCGTATATCCCTCCGCAGGATCCGGGAAGCCCGGAAATTGGCCGGCGCCCACATCCGCTTTTCCAGGGGCAGCTCCAGACCTCCGTCCACGTTTTCCGGCGCTTCGGGGAGATCCCGGCAGGCCACGTGCACCTCCCGCCCCCGGGATTTCAGCTCCTTCAGGTAGGGCAGATGGAAACTTCTGATATGTCCCCAGGTGGAGGCAACGACCAGGAGCTTGTCCGCATCCGGTTCGCACCCCGTCTGTTCATCGTTTACAAATTTGGCCCGGAAGACGGTGGCCAGCAGGATGCGCAGGTCAAACAGCGGACTCCAGTTTTCTATGTATGCGATGTCGTATTCGATGCGTTCCTTGATGGGCGTATCCCCCCGCAGGCCGTTGATCTGGGCCCAGCCGGTCATACCGGGGCGGACCTGGTGCCGCACCATGTACAGGGGTACGGAGTCCTTGAACTGATCCACAAAATGGGGGATCTCCGGCCGGGGACCGATCAGGCTCATGGAGCCCAAAAACACGTTCAGAAGCTGCGGCAGCTCATCCAGGGAAAACTTCCGCAGGAAAGAGCCGAAGCGGGTGCGGCGGTCATCCGTCTTCTTGCTCCAGGCCCGGTCCTGCTCATCGTTCACCCGCATGGAGCGGAATTTATACATGGTAAAGGGCTTTTTGTGCTTGCCCACTCTCTGCTGCCTGAAGATCACCGGCCCGGGGGAAGAGATCTTCACTCCCAGGGCGCAGAACAGAAGCAGAGGAGAAAGGACGATCAGCGCCAGCCCGGAGACCAGGATATCCCCGGTCCGCTTCAGGAAAGCGTTGGCGAAATTGTCCAGCGGGATGCGCCGGATATTCAGCAGGGGGATCCCGTTGAGATCGTCGAACTGAGGCCGTGCGGGCATGTACTCCGCATACACCGGGATGATGGAGAGCTTGATCCCCGCCTGCTCGCAGGCGTCGATGATCCCGGGAGTCTCCCCATACTCCTCCGGAGCAATGGCGGAAACGACCTCGTCCGGCTGCAGGGTCTCCAGGATCTCCTTCAGACGGTCCAGCCCGCCCAGATAGGGCACTCCGCTCATCCCGCCGTCCTCCTGCAGGGCGGCGTAGCCCAGGGTCTCGTATCCCAGTTCTGCGTCGCTCTTCAGTTCGTTCAGATACCGCACGGCGGAGCTGCTGCTGCCTACGATGACCACGGTTTTCAGGTTCTTGCCCTGCCTCCGGATGGCCCGCAGCGTCTTTCTCACCACCACCCGCTTCACCGCCAGAACGAACACGCTCAGGGTAAAGAACAGGGCCAGCGTCCAGCGGGAGTAGTTGTCCTCGCCGCCGACGAAGAGGTAGCTCAGGAGCATCATCGCGTCCAGAAGGCTGGCCTCCAGCAGGCGGATCAGCTCATCCCGGATCCGGGTCTTCCGGCTGGATTGATACAGCCGGAAAGCGGCGTAGGTAAACAGCTGCACCAGGGTAAACACCAGACCGACGCGCATGAGCTCTCTGAGCGGTACGGTGACGATCCCGTTGGGCATCACGTAGAAACGCAGCCAATAGGCGAGAGGCAGCATGAGATAGATCAGAATCCCGTCGCTCACCACGTTCAGCCGGTTTAACAGTTGTTGGTTTTCTCGGATCATATGACCACCATCTGTATCTATATCATGGAATGATCTGTTTACTGAATACTATATATACCACAGAGTCCGGATAAAGGCAAGCGGCGGTCCCTGCCAGGATCGGCAGAGCCTGGCGGACAGGCGAATAAATGAAGGGGTCGTTGCAAAATGGAAGTTTTGCGGCGGCCCCTTTGTCATGGAAAAAGCAGCGCAAAACCGGGAGATTGTGGAAAAGCAGCCGCAAATCTCCCGGTTTAGTGTATAACCACATCGACCCTGGGCTTAAACCAGCGCCAAATGTGGATAGATTCAGTTGTTTTTGGGCTACGCCGTCGAGATTTCAGACAAATGCGTT
>JAFZVM010000039.1 GCA_017617795.1 Oscillospiraceae bacterium | reverse complement strand
CTTACAGTAACCGCGGATGCGCAGCCCGTGAGATTTGCGACGACGAAGGCGCGCAGCGGCGATGCAATCCTTCTCGAATCGGAGCCCAGCGAAGCGGGTCCGATTCGAAGGGTGTCGACAATACTTTGTCGACACCCGAGAGACCTGGCGAACAGCCGGGCCTCTCCCGATATTTCCTGTTTCAGCTCACCGTGGGGCGGGGCTGGTCGTTCCGCCCCTCCCGCTCCGGTATGGGAGCGGCGGCCTCCGGCTGCTTCTCCTCCGGCTTCCAGGGCTGGACGCCGGTGAAATCCAAAGCGGTGTGGAGCACATCGTCGATATGCCGTGCGGTGATGAACTGCAGAGCCCCCCGCACGTCCGGGTCGATCTCCGCCAGGTCCGCCTCGTTTTCCGCGGGGATGAGCACGGTCTTCACCCCGGCCCGCAGGGCTGCCATGGTCTTCTCCTTCAGGCCGCCGATGGCCAGGATCCGGCCCCGGAGGGTGATCTCTCCTGTCATGGCCAGGTCCCCCCGGAGAGGCGCTCCGGTAAGGGCGGAGATCATGGCCAGGGTGATGGTGATGCCCGCGCTGGGGCCGTCCTTGGGCACTGCGCCCTCGGGGAAATGGATGTGGATATCCTTCTTCCGGTAGAATTCCGGATCGATGCCCAGGATGGCTGCCCGGCTGCGGATATAGCTCAGGCCCGCCTGGGCGGATTCCTGCATCACCTTGCCCAGGTTGCCCGTGAGCTCCAGGCGGCCGGTGCCCTCCATCACGTTCACTTCCACGTCCAGGGTGACGCCGCCCACGCTGGTCCAGGCCAGGCCCCGGGCCAGGCCAACGGCGGGCTCCAGCCGCTTTTCCTCCGGCTTATACCGCCGGACGCCCAGGAACTTTTCCAGGTCGGAGGCCTTGACGCCCACGCTCTTGCTGTCTCCCTCCACCAGGCGCATGGCGGCCTTGCGGCACACCGCCGCCAGCTCCCGCTCCAGCATGCGCACGCCGGACTCCTCCGTCCAGCCGGAGATGATCTCCCGGATGGCGGTGTCGCCGATCCGCAGCTCCCGGGCCTTCAGGCCGTGGCGCTTCCGCTGCTTGGGCAGCAGGTGGTCCTTGGCGATATGCAGCTTCTCCTCGTCGGTATAGCTGCTGAGCTCGATGATCTCCATCCGGTCCATCAGGGGCCGGGGGATGGTCCCGGTGGTGTTGGCGGTGGTGATGAACAGCACGTCGGAGAGGTCGAAGGGCACCTCCAGATAATGGTCCCGGAAGCTGTTGTTCTGCTCGGAATCCAGGGCTTCCAGCATGGCGGCGGAGGGATCCCCCCGGTAATCGCTGCCCAGCTTATCGATCTCATCCAGCAGGAGGACCGGGTTCCGGCTCCCCGCCTGGGAAACGGCGGTCATGATCCGGCCGGGCATGGCGCCCACATAGGTCTTCCGGTGGCCACGGATCTCCGCCTCATCGTGGATGCCCCCCAGGCTGATGCGGCCCAGCTTCCGGCCCAGGGCCCGGGCGATGCTCTTGCCGATGCTGGTCTTGCCGGTGCCCGGAGGTCCCACCAGGCAGAGGATGGTCCCCTTCAGATCGGGGGCCAGCTGGCGGACGGCCACGAATTCCAGGATCCGTTCCTTCACCTTTTCCAGGCCGTAGTGGTCCTCATCCAGGATCCGGCGGGTCTGCTCCACGTTATAGCAGTCCTCGGTCTCCACGTTCCAGGGAAGGCCCAGGACCGTATCCAGCCAGGTGCGCAGCACCGCCGCCTCGGAGGAGGCAAAGCCCTGACGGGCCAGGCGGTTCAGCTCCTTCCGCAGCTTCTCCTTCACTTCGTCGGAGGCCTCCAGGGCGTCGATCCGCTCCGTATACTCGTCCATTTCGGAGGCGGCCTCCTGCTCCTCGTCCATCCCCAGTTCCATCTGGATGGTGCGCATCTGCTCCCGCAGGATCCCCTCCCGCTGGGCGGCGGCCAGTCTCCCCTGGGTCTTGCGCTGGATCTGCTCCTCCACCTCCAGCACGGCGATCTCGTGGGTGAGCATCTCGTCCAGGAGCTCCAGCCGGCGCACGGGCTCCGCCTCGTCCAGGAGCTGCTGCCGGTCCTCCGGCATCAGCCGCAGGGTCTGGCCCAGGTAGTCCGCGATATAGCCGGGGCTGTGGTGCCCGGCGATGCCCCCCAGGAAATCCGGATGGTTATCCGGCAGAAGCTCGGTGAGGTGGGCCATCAGGCCCCGGGTGCGGCGGATCAGCGCCTCCCGGTATCCGGGAGACTCCGAACTCTCCTGCTCCTCCTGCTCCCGGACCTCCGCCCGGTAGTACGGGATATGCTCCAGCACCCGCCGGAGCTCCGCCCGGTACATGCCCTTTACCAGGACCCGCACCCCGCCTCCGGGGATGCGGAGGATCTGCCGGATCTCCGCCACTGTGCCCACCTTGAAGAGCTCGGTTTCCTCCGGCTCCTCCGCCTCGGGGTCGGACTGGCAGAGCAGATAGATCCGCCGGTCCCCGTCCATGGCGGCGTTCATGGCGGCGATGGAAAGAGGCCGCTCCAGGTCAAAATTCAGCACCATATCCGGGAACACGTGCAGGCCCCGGAGGGGGATCATGGGCAGCTGTTCCGTTCTTTCGTTCATTGGGGTTCTCCTTTCCCGAGAGAAGAATACCGCGCTGCCGGCAGGACCGGCCGAATAACGTCCCCGAAGGAAGGGACCTCAGCCAGGCTGCCGCAGCGCGGCTCACGCCGGGGTTTTCAGCCCGCCAGCTCGGGTTTCTTCCGGGTGATCACCGGCGCCGCGGCGCCCCGGATGCAGTCCCCGGTGATCTCCACGGCGGTGATCTCCGGATCCGAGGGGATCTCGTACATGATCTCCAGCATCACCCGTTCCATGATGCTCCGCAGGCCACGGGCCCCCAGATCCATCTCCAGGGCCTGGTCCGCCACCGCCTCCAGGGCGTCCTGGGTGAAGGTGAGCTCCACATTGTCGTACCGCATCAGCGCCTGATACTGCTTGGTCAGGCTGTTCTTGGGCTGGGTGAGGATCTGGATCAGGTTGTCCCGGTCCAGGCCGTGGAGCGGGGTGATCACCGGCAGTCTGCCCACCAGCTCCGGGATCAGGCCGTATTTCAGGATATCGTGGGGCTGCACGTTCTGGAGGATCGCCCCCACGTCCTTCTTCGTCCGGCTGGCCACGTCCCCGCCGAAGCCGATGGTCGCCTTGCTCATGCGGCTCTCGATGATCTGCTCCAGGCCGGCGAAAGCGCCGCCGCAGATAAAGAGGATATTCTTGGTATCCACCTGGATGAACTCCTGATGGGGATGCTTCCGTCCCCCCTGGGGCGGCACGTTGGCCACGGTGCCCTCCAGGATCTTCAGCAGGGCCTGCTGCACTCCCTCGCCGCTCACGTCCCGGGTGATGGAGACGTTCTCGCTCTTCCGGGAGACCTTGTCCAGCTCGTCGATATAGATGATGCCCCGTTCCGCCTGTTCCACGTCGTAATCCGCCGCCTGGAGCAGCCGGAGAAGGATGTTCTCCACGTCGTCCCCCACGTAGCCCGCCTCCGTCAGGGTGGTGGCGTCCGCGATGGCGAAGGGCACCTGCAGGAGCTTCGCCAGGGTCTGGGCAAACAGGGTCTTGCCGGAGCCGGTGGGGCCCAGGAGCAGGATATTGCTCTTCTGCAGCTCCACGTCCTCGTCCTCACCCCCGTGAAGGATGCGCTTATAGTGGTTGTAGACCGCAACGGAAAGGGCGATCTTGGCCCGCTCCTGTCCGATGATATACTGATCCAGAAAAGCCTTGATCTCCCCGGGGGTGGGAAGGCCGCCGTCCTCCCCCAGCAGCCCGGCCTCCTTGGGACGGACGGGGAGAGTCATGTCGTCCTGCATGATCCGCACGCAGGCGCTGACGCATTCGTTGCAGATAAAGGCGTTGCGGCCCGCGAAGATCCGGGTCACGTCGTCCTGGGATTTGCCGCAGAAGGAGCATCTGGCAATATGCTTTTCGTCCATTTTCATTCCTCTTCGCTCCGTTCAGACCGAGATCGGGTCAGATCCAACGAGAAAAGCAGAGGCCGAGCCACCGGCACGGCCGCTGCTTGTCGATAACAGGTTATCTTTTGACGATGACCTTGTCGATGAGGCCGTATTCCGCAGCCTCCTCCGCGGTCATCCAGTTGTTGCGCTCGCAGTCCGCATAGATCTGGTCGTAGTCCTTTCCGGTGCTGGCGGCCAGGGCTTCGGTCAGGGTGTGCTTGATGCGGGCGATATGCCTGGCTTCGATCTGGATATCCGTCTCCTGGCCCTGGGTGCCCCCCAGGACCTGATGGATCATGATCTCCGCGTGGGGCAGCGCCATCCGCTTGCCCTTGGCGCCGGCGGCCAGCAGGAAAGCGCCCATGCTGGCGGCCATGCCCACGCAGATGGTGGCCACGTCCGCCTTGATGTACTGCATGGTATCGTAGATGGCCAGGCCGTCCGTCACGGAGCCGCCGGGGCTGTTGATATACATCTGGATGTCCTTGTCCGGATCCTGGGCTTCCAGGTACAGGAGCTCCGCCACGATGATGCTGGCGGAGGCTTCGTTCACCTCTCCGTTGAGAAAGACGATCCGGTCGTTCAGAAGCCGGGAGTACAGGTCATAGGACCGCTCCCCCCGGGAGGTCTGTTCCACCACATAAGGGATCAGGCTGCTCATGGGCACGCCTCCTTTTCCGATTCATTCCCGCTCCGTTTTCGGAGCATGCCCGGTTTTCGCCGGGTTTATACCGCGCCGCCGGGAAACGGGCTCATTCCGCCTTTTCCGGCTCCTCGGCCTTCTCTTCGGCCTTGTCTTCAGCCTTCTCCTCGGCGGGCTTCTCCTCCTCGGCAGGCTCGGGCAGGGCGGTTGCGTTGGCGATGATGAGGTCCGCGGCCTTGTTGTACAGGATGCCGTCCGTGAGCATATCGGCGTCCATGAAGTTCTTCACGGTGTCCAGGTCCACACCGTACTGGTCGGCGGCCTTCTGCAGCTCCGCGTCCTTGTCCTCCTCCGTGACGGTGAGGCCTTCCAGCTCGGCGATCTTGGCCAGGGCCAGCTCCTGCCGGATGGTCTTCTCCGCGTTCTGCAGCTGCATCTTGGTGAAGTCCTCCGCGTTGGTGCCCATCCAGCCCAGATAGGTCTCGAAGGGGATGCCCTGGTTCGAAATGCGCTGGGCCATATCCTGCACCATCTGCTGGGCGCGCTCGTTCACCATGGCCTCGTTCAGGTCCACCTTCATGTCCCCTGTCACCTGGGTCAGGAGCAGGTCCAGGAAGGCGTCCCGGGTCTGGCTTTCCTTCTGCTTCAGGAGCTTTTCCTCGATGTTCTTCCGGAAATCCGCCATGGTGTCGAACTCGCTCACGTCCTTGGCGAATTCGTCGTCCGCCTCGGGCAGGAGCTTCTCCTTCACCTCGTGGATATGGCACTTGAAAACGGCGGCCTTGCCCTTCAGCTCCTCGGCGTGGTAATCCTCGGGGAAGGTGACGTTGACTTCCGTGTCCTCGCCGGCGGAGGCGCCGATGAGCTGGATCTCAAAGCCGGGGATGAAGGAGTTGGAGCCGATCTCCAGACTGTGCTTCTCGTCCTTGCCGCCCTCGAAGGGCACGCCGTCGATGAAGCCTTCATAGTCCAGCACCACGGTATCCCCGAACTTGGCGGGGCGCTCGGCGGTCTGGATGGTGGCGTTGCGGTTGCGCAGCTGGTCGATCTCCATATCCACCTCGGCGGGGTCCACCTTGGCTTCCTTCCGCACGGCGGACAGGCCCTTGTACTGGCCCAGCTCCACCTCGGGATAGAGCACGCAGTTGATATCCAGGGTGAGGGACTTGTCCTCCTCCACCTTGGCGTCCTGAATGGAAGGGCTGGCCACGACCTTCAGTTCCTTTTCCTTCACGGCAAAATAATAGGCCTCGGGAGCCAGGTCATTGATGGCCTCCTCATGGAACACGCCTTCTCCGTACATGGCTTCCACGATCTTGCGGGGCGCCTTGCCCTTGCGGAAACCGGGGATCTGGATGTTCTTTCTGTTCTTGTTGAAGACCTTGACCACGGCCGCCTCAAATTCCTCCGGGGAAACGGAAACGGTGATCAGCGCGCTGTTCTTTTCTTTCTTTTCGACGTTTTTGACTTCCATTGCGGCTCGTCCTCCCAATGCTGATTGATACGGGCGCCCGTCCTTCAGGCCCCGTAAGCGAAGCGAAATTCGCGCATTCCATACAAATGCAAGATACTATATCATAAGCGCATGGTTTTTGCCAGAACTTTTTTCAAATTATTGCGTTCCCTTCAGCGGACCTGCCAGGATCCCCGGTCCCTCCCGGATGAGCCTGGGCCGAAAATCCAGGTGATCCGCGCTGAGGAGGGCGTAGCGCACCCCCTCGACGGGTCCTTCCACCGCCCGGGTCCTGGCCTTGCCGTGGAGATGCCCGTAATAGCACTCCTCCACCCCGTACCGCTCCAGCAGGGCGCAGATCTCCCGGCAGACGTAGTCGTCCCCGTACCGGGGGGGATAATGGAGGAAGCAGAGCTTATCGCGCTCTCCCCCGGCCCGCAGGGAGGCCTCCAGCCGCATCAGCTCCCGCTGGAGGATCTTCCGGTCGTGGGCCTTCCCCGTCTCCTCCTCGAAGAACCAGCCCCGGGTGCCGCAGAGGGCCAGATCCCCGTAGGTATAGCAGTTGTTGTGGAGGATGCGGACGCTGCGGATGTTTTCCCGGGCAAAAAAGCTCTCGATCTTTGCGGCGGTGCTCCACCAGTAGTCGTGGTTGCCCTTCAGCAGCAGCTTCTGCCCGCCCAGCTCATCCAGGAAGTGAAAATCCGCCGCGGCGGCCTCCAGGCCCATGCTCCAGGACAGATCCCCCAGGATGACGCACACGTCCTCCGGCCCCAGGGGGGAAAACGCCTCCCGGAGCTTCTCCTGATGATCCTTCCAGAGTCCGCCGAAAATATCCATGGGCTTATCCGCGCCCAGGGACAGATGCAGATCTCCGATCCCGTACAGCGCCACGCCTTTGCCTCCGGCTCAGCCCAGATCCAGCATGCGCAGCACCGCCTCCGTCATCTCCGTCTTTTCCACGGAGCCGGTGAAGCGGCGCTCCCGGTTTTCCAGGCCCTCCAGCGGGGCGGGAACGGCGGTGCCCGTCACCCGGGAAAGGGTGCGGATGAGCTCCGTGCCGCTGCCGGACTCCCGGCAGCCGATGGAACGCAGCACGCTGTCGCAGAACTTATAGGGGCTGGCGGTGGATACCACCACCCCGGGCCGGTCGTCCCCGCTGGTGCGGCGGTACTGCTCCAGCACCTCCCAGGCCACGGCGGTATGGGGGTCCATCAGGTAGCCCCTGCCGTACATCCGGCCGATGGCGGCCTCCGTCTCCTCCTCGCTGCTCCAGCCGCAGGCAAAGTCCGCCTGCAGCCGCTCCAGCAGGCTGCCGGAAACGCTGTATTTTCCCTCCCTGCTCAGCCGGTCCATGTATTCCCGCACGGTCTCGTCGCTGCCGGTCATGGCGAAAAGCAGCCGCTCCAGGTTGCTGGAGATCAGGATGTCCATGGAGGGGGAGATGGTGCAGTGGAAGGGCCGGTTCCGGTCGTACACGCCGGTGCTGAGGAAATCCGTCAGGATATGGTTCGTGTTGGAGGCGCAGATGAGCTTCCCCACGGGCAGGCCCATGTGCTTGGCGAACCAGCCGGCCAGGATATTGCCGAAGTTCCCCGTGGGCACGCAGAAGTTCAGCTCGTCTCCCCAGGCGCAGAGGCCGGCCTTCACCGCGTCGCAGTAGGCGGAGAAATAGTACACCACCTGGGGCAGCAGACGGCCCCAGTTGATGGAATTGGCGGAGGAGAAGAACCAGCCCGCCTCCTCCAGCCTGCTCCGGAGGGCGGCGTCGGAGAAGATGGCCTTCACCCCGTTCTGGGCGTCGTCAAAATTCCCCTTCACGCCGCAGACGCCCACGTTCCCGCCGACCTGGGTCTGCATCTGCAGCTTCTGCACGTCGCTCACCCCGTCGGAGGGATAGAAGACCAGGATCTTCGTTCCGGGCACGTCCCGGAAGCCCTCCAGGGCCGCCTTGCCCGTGTCCCCGCTGGTGGCCACCAGGATGCACACCTGCTTCCGCTCCCCCGTCTTCTTCAGGGAGGCGGTGAGGAGCCTGGGCATGATCTGCAGGGCCATGTCCTTGAAGGCGCAGGTGGGCCCGTGCCAGAGCTCCAGGAAGGCGGCGGCGCCGTCCACCGGATGCAGGGGCGCCGGATCCGGGCCGAAGCGCTCCGGGGCATAGGCCGCGGCGGCATGCTCCGCCAGTTCCCCGGCGGAGAACTCCTCCAGGAACAGGCCCATGATCTTCACCGCCCGTCCGGGATAATCCAGGTCTCCCAGGGCCCGGATCTCCTCGGGACTCACCCGGGGAAGACTTTCGGGAAGGAAAAGCCCGCCCTCCCGGCTCAGGCCCCGGGCAATGGCCTCCGCAGCGCTCAGGCTGAGGGAAGCGTCTCTCGTACTCAAATACCGCATAGCTTGTTCCTCCTGTTCAGTCTCCGACGACCCGTCTCCAGTTGTTGAAGAACAGATCGTCCAGCAGGCTCTGGGGATATCCCCGCTTCTGCAGCTCCTGTTCCAGGAGCTTTACGTCCTGCACGCCGCTCATCCCCTTGGGCAGGCTCTCGCAGCCGTCCAGGTCTCCGCCCATGGCCACGGTCTTTTCCCCTCCCAGATCCAGGAAATGCTCCAGGTGCCGGACGACGGTCTCGATGGTGACCTCTCCCTCTCCCAGGAAGGCGGTGTACAGGTTCAGCCCCGCGGCGCCGCCGTGGTCCCGGATGGCCCGGAACATATCGTCCGTCAGGTTCCGGGTGTGGCCGTGGATCGCCCGGGAATTGGAATGGGTGGCCACGAAGGGCCCCCTGAGCTGCTTTTCCATGTCCCAGAAGCCGGGATCGCTGAGATGGGAGACGTCCAGGATGAGCCCCAGCTCCTCCCCCAGCCGGACGTAATCCTTCCCCGCGGCGCTCAGGCCCCGGTCCGGATCCTGCACGTTGGTTCCGCAGAGGGCGGTGGCCCGGTTCCAGGTGAGGCAGAGGCTGCGCACGCCCTTCTCCGCCGCCTGCTCCAGGCGCTTGGGGTCGCAGTTCAGCACCTCCGCCCCCTCCACGCTCAGGAAGGCTGCCGCCTTGCCCGCGGCCATGGCCGCGTCCGCCTCGCTGCCGGTGCGGCAGAAGGCCATATGGTCCCCGCAGGCCTCCAGCTCCTCCAGGAAACGTCCGTAGAACAGGTCGAAGATATCCCCGTCCCGGACGAATTCCGGGGTGCCGAAGATGGCGAAAAACTGGGCGTAGCCTCCCAGGGAGAGGCCCCGTTCCAGATCCACGTGCAGGGAATTGCGGTACAGCGCCCCGGCGGGCTGCCTGGAAAACCGCAGCGCCAGGAGAGTATCGCAGTGTCCGTCGAACAGCTTCATATCAGAATGCCTCCGAGATCAGATTCAGTCTTTCGATCCGGCCGCTCTCCCGGTCCAGATAGACCTCCACCACGTCGAAGCGGCAGGGAGGATCCTCCAGTTCGTTTTCCGCCAGCCAGCTCTCCGCCGCCAGCCGCAGCTTCCGCTGCTTGGCCGGGGTGACGTATTCCGCAGCCGGGGCGTAGCCTCCGGTCCGCCGGAGCTTTACCTCCACGAAGACGTATTCTCCCCCGTCCCGGGCGATGATGTCCACCTCTCCCAGACGGCAGCGGTAATTCATGGCCAGGATCTTCCACCGTTTCTTCCGGAGCCAGTCGGCGGCGGCCGCCTCCCCCATGGCTCCCAGCAGCTGGGTCTTCATTTCTCCAGCCCCTTCAAAAAGGTCAGCCGGTGGATGGGGCAGGGTCCCAGCTCCGCCAGGGCGGCGTAATGGACCTTTGTCCCGTAGCCCTTATGCCTGGCAAAGCCGTAACCGGGGTACTGCCGGTCATAGTCCAGCATGAGCCGGTCCCGGCTCACCTTGGCCAGGATGGAGGCGGCGGCGATGCAGTCGTACTTCCCGTCTCCCCCCACCACGCAGCGCACCGGGACCGGCAGCTGCGGCGGGCGGTTCCCGTCCACAAAGGCATAGTCCGGCGTCCGGTCCAGCCCGCCGAAGGCCCGGCCCATGGCCTGAAAGGTGGCCTGCAGGATGTTGATCCGGTCGATCTCCTTCTCATCCGCCCAGCCGACGCCCCAGGCGACGGCGGTTTCCAGGATGCGGTCGAACAGCGCCTCCCGGGCCTTGGAGCTGAGCTTCTTGGAATCGTTCAGACCGGGCAGGTCGTACTCCTCCGGGAGGATCACGGCGGCGGCGCATACCGGCCCCGCCAGAGGGCCCCGTCCCGCCTCGTCGATCCCGCATACCAGACCGTATTCCTTTTCCGGCTTCAGCATTCCGGCTCCTCCAGGGTGATCCTGCCCAGGCTTCCCGCCTGGAATTCATCCAGCAGCACCCGGCTCATCCGCTCCAGATCCGTCTCTCCCCCGGAGACCAGGAATCCCCGCTTCCGGGCGGCGGCCTCCAGGAGGGCGGGGCCGTCCAGCCCCTCCGTATCCCCCAGCTTGTACCGGGCCCGGAACAGCTCCCGGTATTCCCGGTTCAGCAGCTCCGCCAGGCGCAGGGCCAGGGCCTCCTGGTCCAGGATCTCCTCCTTCACCGCCCCGGTGAAGGCCAGGTGCTCCCCCACCGCGGGATCCTCGAACCGGGGCCAGAGGACGCCGGGGGTATCCAGGAGCTCCAGGCTCCGGTCCACCGTGATCCATTGTCTGCCCTTGGTCACGCCGGGCTTGTTCCCCGCCGCGGCGGCTTTGCGGCCCGCGGCCTTGTTGATGAAGGTGGATTTCCCCACGTTGGGGATGCCCACCACCATGGCCCGGATGGGACGGCCGGCCTGGCCCTTTGCCGCCAGGCGCTCCAGCTTTTCCTTCAGCAGGCCGCGCATGGCCGCGGGGAGCTTCTCCACGCCCTTTCCTCCCCGGCTGTCCGCCGCCAGGGCTGCGACGCCGGAGGCGCGGTAATACCGCAGCCAGCGCTCCGTGGCCGCCGGATCCGCCAGATCCGCCCGGTTCAGCAGCACCAGCCTGGGCTTCTGCCCCAGCATCTCATCCAGCGCCGGGTTCCGGCTGGACCGGGGGATGCGGGCGTCCGTCAGCTCGATCACCGCGTCCACCAGCTTCAGGTCCCCCTCCATGGTCCGGAGTGCCTTGGTCATATGGCCGGGGAACCAGTTCACGTTCACCTGATCCCGGTCAGCCACCGCTTTTTCCTCCCGCCAGGAAGGTCAGGGGCCAGATGCGGAACAGCACCTTCCCCAGCACGCAGCGGGTGTCGATCTGCCCGATGCGGCTGCTGCGGCTGTCCGTGCTCTCGTTCCGGTTGTCCCCCATGCAGAAGATGCACCCTTCCTTCACAGTCACAGGACCGGTCATATCCAGCTCCCGGTGGGTGAGTTCCCGAATATAGGGTTCATCCAGCACTTCGCCGTCCACGGTGACGATGCCCTTCGTGAAATCGATCTCCACCGTCTGTCCCTCCGTGGCGATGACCCGCTTCACCAGGCTGTCGTCCCCGTAGCTGCGCTGGGTGAACACCACGATGTCCCCCTGCTTCGGGGCGGAGTGGATCCGGCTGATCACGACTCTCTCCCTGTCATACAGGGTGGGATTCATGCTGGCCCCGTCCACGGTCACGACCCGCGCCGCGAACAGGAAAAGCAGGATGCAGACAACGATGGCGCTGACGATGCTCTCCAGCCAGTCGTACACGCCGCTGAGAAACGAGGGCTTCTTCTCCGTATCCTTGTTTTCTTCCATGGCTTCTCGCCTCCTGCATGATCCGTAATGGCAATTGATTGCGGTAAAGCAAAAAGAGCCTTCGGGCCGGCCCCTTCACCGTTCCCCGCCAAGGCTGACGTTTTGCTTGATGCTTCTGATATGCAGAAGGGGGTGCCATCAGCACCCCCTTGCATTTGATTACAGTTTTTCCTTGACCTTTGCCTTCTTGCCGACTCTGTCCCGCAGGTAATGGAGCTTCGCCCGGCGGACCTTGCCGCGGCGGACGGTCTCGATGGACGCGATGTTGGGGGAGTGGATCGGGAAGACTTTTTCGTAG
>JAFZVM010000038.1 GCA_017617795.1 Oscillospiraceae bacterium | reverse complement strand
ACGCCGTCTCCCGCAAGGCGGATGACTGATGAGGGGTGGCCCGCCGCAGCGGGCGCTGGCGCGGCAGCGCCAGAGAAGATTCCCCGATTTGCTCCTCTGACTCCCGGGAGTAAAGCTCCGGGGTGCGATGCACGTTTCTGCACCGCACCCCGGGTTTCTGTATTCGGTTTTCTTTTCCGGGTCTTACTTCACCGTCAGCACGGCGGGATCGGAGGTGACGCTGCCGATGCTGTTGGTCACCACGCAGCGGTACTGGATGCCGTTGTATTTGGTGTTCGCCGTGGTGGTGTAGCTGGCGGAGGTGGCCCCGGATTTATCCTTCCAGGTGCTGCTGCCGGCGGTCTTGTACTGCCACTGGTAGGTCATGCCCACGCCTGCGGCCACCACCTTGAAGGTGACGCTTTCACCCGCCGCGGCGGAAGCGGCCGCGGGCTGGGACAGGATCTTGGGCTTCACCCCGCTCACCGTGAGGCGCACCTTGCTGCTGGTCACCGTCCCCGCGGAGTTCGTCACCTTGCAGCGGTAGAGGTAGCCGTTATAGGAGGCCTTCACCGTGACGGTGTGGGTCGCCTTGGTGGACCCGGCCTTGTCGTGCCAGGTTTTGCCGTAGTCGGTGGAGTACTGCCACTGGTAGGTGAGCCCCGTGCCGGAGGCCACCACCTTGAAGGTGGCGGTTTCTCCCGCCGCGGCGGTCTGGGCCTTGGGCTGGGTGGTGATCTCCGGCTTGGAGACGGCGGAGGTGACCGTGAGTGTTGCGGCGGAGGAGGTCACGCTGCCCCCGGCGTTGGAAACGACGCAGCGGTACTGGATACCGTTGTAGGATTCCTTGGCTGTGACGGTATAGCTGGCCTTGGTGGCACCGGATTTATCCTTCCAGGTGCTGCTGCTTGCGGTCTTGTACTGCCATTGATAAGTAAGTCCCGTACCGGAGGCCACCACCTTGAAGGTGGCCGTCTCGCCCGCCGCAGCGGTCTGGGCTTTTGGCTGGGTGGTGATCACGGGGGCGGCGACGGCGATGACCGTGACGCCCTTGCTGGTCTTGTTGACCTTGCTCCCGGCAGCGTCCTTCACGTAGACCTTTACCTTGTAGGTCCCGGCCTCCGTGGGGGTATAGCTGTAGGTTTTCTTCGTGCTGTAGGACCGGGTCTTGAACTTGGTCCCGTCCTTATAGAGGATGAAGTAGTACTGCAGGTCCCCGGTCCCGCCGTCCGCCGTGCAGGTCCAGGTGATCTTCTCCCCGACGGCCGGGCTGGACTTGTTCGCCTTAACGCTGCTGATGACGGGCGGGGCGGCGGCGATGACCGTGGTGGTCTTGTCCACGCTGAGGCTTTTTCCGTTCAGCGTATACTCGTCATAGGTCACGCCGCCGTAGGACGTCTCTGTGCAGGTGCCGTTGAGATAGATGTTTACCAACTCGGGGCAGGCGCTGATATCCAGCGCGGCGATGCTGTTGCCGTAGCAGATAAGCCTCTTCAGCGCCGTGCATTTACTGACGTCCAGGCTCGTCAGCCAGTTATTTTCGCACTCCAGGACCTCCAGGGCCGTGTTCTGGCTGAGATCCAGGGTCGTCAAATGGTTATTTTTGCAGTACAGTCCATGCAGCGCGGTGAAGTATTCTATGCCCTGCAGGGTATCGATCCCGCCATAGCTCACGTCGATGCCGGTCGCCGCCGCGATCTCGTCAGCGTCCAGCAAGCCATCGTCTACGATCTTGTCGAGAGAGTTGTCCACATAATAGAGGAACACCGCATTCGGGAAGTTGGTTTCGTTGATGGGGATGCCGGAAAAATGAACCTCGGCGCTGCGGAGCTCCACATCGTCGATTAGTATGGTGTGTTCTGTATAGTTGCTTTCGCCGCTGATCGTCACAGCAAATTGCAGATAAACCTGCTTCCCGGAATATGCAGACAGATCGACAAAATACTGGTTCGGATCCAATCCGTACTCAAGGCTGACTGTCCCCACATCGTCATAGTGTTCTCCGTCCATCTGGTATTTCAACTTTGTGGAAAACACTTGCTCCATGCTGTCCAGACTCTCACCGCAAAGTACCATGACATTGTGTTCGGCCCAGTTGCAACATCCCCCGGCAGCCCAGAAGGTCAAGCAGGCATTTTCAGGCAGCGTGACAGAGGTGTAGATCTTGGGGGACAGATTGTTTTTATCATCTGCAAGCAAATAATACTCCCCGCTCCTGCCGATTCTCTCCCGGTAATACACATTGCTGTTGTTCCTGACAAATCCCGAGAGAGTCCACTCGCTGCTATTCGAAGCAGTTTCAAAATCCCATTTCTTCACCACGTCATCGGCGTCGTAGATCGTTCGGGTCTGCGCTTCAAACTCCGGATCGCCGAACGCAGCGGCATAGGTCACATACCCATTTGCGTCCCGTGAGGCAACCGTATCCACCATTTCGCTTTTCTCGATAGTTTGCCTGTAATAGGAATTAACACTCCATTCATAATAAATCTTCAATGCTGTCACTTGAGAATAATCCCTGGACCAGACATAGGAAAATGCAGTTCCCTCATAATAATCGTCGTAAGCTGCCGCCTGGTTGAGGGGAATCAAAACCGCAAGCACAGCAACGATCAAAAGCGCGCTCAATAACCGTTTCAGCTTCATGGAAGCCCCTCCTTCGATCCGTTTCCCGGCGGTCGCTTGGGCCGGGCCCCCGGGAACAGATAAATGCTTTATGGATAGTTTACCAAATCCCTCCGGGAATGGCAATAGTCTCTCCGGCCGGATCACCAATGAACGATACCGCCAAAAGCGCCTTCTCTTGTCATCCCCCCTTTTTCTGTGCTATACTCACACGAAAGCAAAGCGAGGAGGTGCGGGAGTGTATCGCATTTTTCTGGTGGAGGACGACCGGGGCATCGCGGAGGCCATCGCGGCCCAGACCGCCCTGTGGGACATGGAGACCGTCTGCGCGAAGGACTTCCGCCGGGTGATGGCGGAGTTCACCGAGTGCGCCCCCCAGCTGGTGCTGCTGGATATCTCCCTCCCCTTTTACGACGGCTACCACTGGTGCCGGGAGATCCGCAGCGTCTCCCGGGTGCCGGTGATCTTCATCTCCTCCGCCGCGGACAATCTCAACATCGTCATGGCCATGAACATGGGGGCGGACGACTTCATCGCCAAGCCCTTCGACCAGAGCGTGCTCATGGCGAAGATCAACGCCCTCCTGCGCCGGACCTACGATTTCGGCGGCACCCTGCCGGTGCTGGAGCACCGGGGAGCCCTGCTGAACACCGGGGACGGCACCCTGGTCTATGAGGGGGAAAAGCTGGAGCTGACGAAGAACGAATACCGCATCCTCCTGGCCCTGATGCAGTCCAAGGGGAAGATCGTCAGCCGGGAAAAGCTCATGGAGCTGCTGTGGGAATCGGATGAGTTCGTGGACGACAATACCCTGACGGTGAACGTGGGCCGCCTGCGGAAGAAACTGGACGGTCTGGGCCTCCGGGACTTCATCGTCACCCGGCACGGCGTGGGGTATCTGGTGGGATGAAGGATTTTCTCCGGCTCTGGCTCCGCAGCCGCCTTCCCGCCATCGGGCTCTTTCTGCTGTGCTGCGCCGTTTTCGCCCTGGTGTTCCGGCTCTACGGCCTGCCCCTGGGGGCGGTGGGGTATCCCGCCCTCATCTGCGCCGTGCTGTGGCTGATCTTCGCTCTTTTCCGCTTCCGCCGGGCCCTGCGGAAGCACCGGATCCTCTCCGCCCTTACCGCCGCCCTCACGGAGGATATGCTCCCGGAGGCGGATATGCCGGAGGACGGGGACTACCGCCGCATCCTCGCCCTGCTCCAGGAGGCCCGTCTGGCCCGGGAGGCGGAGGCCCGGCGGAAGACCGCCGATATGACGGAGTACTACACCCTCTGGGCCCACCAGATCAAGACCCCCCTGGCGGCCATGCGCCTCACCCTGCAGAACGAGGATTCCCCCCTCTCCCGCCGTCTGACGGCGGAGCTGGGGCGGGTGGACCGATACGTGGAGATGGTGCTGGCCTATCTGCGGCTGGACGCCTCCGCCACGGACTACGTCCTGCGGGAGTACGACCTGGATCCCATCCTCCGGGCCGCGGTGAAGAAGTTTTCCGGGGAGTTCATCGACCGCCGCTTGGCCCTGGACCTGCAGCCCACGGGCCTCCGGGTGCTGACGGACGAGAAATGGCTCTCCTTCGTGCTGGAGCAGCTTCTCTCCAACGCCCTGAAATACACCCCCTCCGGGAAGATCCGCATCTACGCGGAGGAACCGGCGGCGCTCTGCATCGCGGATACGGGCATCGGCATCGCCCCGGAGGATCTCCCCCGGATCTTCGAGCCGGGCTTCACCGGACTCAACGGGCGGACGGACAAGCGGGCCAGCGGCCTGGGTCTGTACCTCTGCCGCCGGGTCTGCCGTAACCTGGGCCACGGGATCTCCGCGGAGTCGGAGCCCGGCAGGGGCACCGTCCTGCGCTTGGATCTCAGCCGGAAACCACTGCAGGCGGAGTGAATGTGACAAAAGCGTAAGAAACCGGCGGGAAAATGTAAGCCGATCCCATGGCGGCGCATTTTCCCGCCTGTTATGATATGGGCAGAATTCCGAAGGAGGAAAACTGCAATGAGTATTCTGGAAGTCCGCGATCTGAGAAAGGTCTATACCTCCCGCTTCGGCACCCAGCAGGTGGAAGCCCTGCGCCGGGTGAACTTTTCCGTGGAGCAGGGAGAATACGTGGCGGTGATGGGGGAATCCGGCAGCGGCAAGACCACCCTGCTGAACCTGCTGGCCGCCCTGGATAAGCCCACCTCCGGCACCGTCCTCCTGGACGGGGTGGATACCGCCTCCCTGCCGGAGAAGGACGTGGCGGCCTTCCGCCGGGACCACCTGGGCTTTGTGTTCCAGGAGTTCAACCTGCTGGATACCTTCACCCTGGAGGACAACATCTACCTTCCCCTGGTGCTGGCGGGAAAGAGCCATAAGGAGATGGCGGAACGCCTGGCTCCCCTGGCCCGGGAGCTGGGGATCGACGGCCTGCTGAAGAAGTACCCCTACGAGGTCTCCGGCGGCCAGAAGCAGCGGGCCGCCGCCGCACGGGCCCTGATCACCGAGCCCCGGATCCTGCTGGCGGACGAGCCCACCGGCGCCCTGGACTCCCGGAGCACGGACGAGCTCCTCTCCCTCTTCGCCCAGGTGAACCGCCGGGGCCAGACCATCGTCATGGTGACCCACAGCGTCAAGGCGGCCAGCCATGCCACCCGGGTGCTGTTCATCCGGGACGGGGAGGTCTACCACCAGCTCTACCGGGGAAAGGACACCAACGAGCAGCTGTATCAGAAGATCTCCGATACCCTGACCGTGCTGGCGACGGGAGGCGAGGTCCGATGAAGAAGGGCTTTTATCTCCGCCTGGCCCTGGACGGGATGCGGAAGAACCGGCGGCTCTACCTTCCCTACCTCTTGACCTGCGCGGGCATGGTGATGATGTTCTACATCCTGTACAGCCTGGCCTATTCCCCGGCGGTACGAAACATGCGCGGCGGGAGCACTATGGCCATGATCCTGATCCTGGGCACCGTCGTCATGGCGATCTTCGCCCTGCTGTTCCTGCTGTACACCAATTCCTTCCTGGCCCGGCGCCGGAACCGGGAGTTCGGCCTCTACAACATCCTGGGCATGAACAAGGGCAACCTGGGCCGCATCCTCCTGTGGGAGACCCTGCTCTCCGCCCTGGTCTCCCTCCTGGCGGGCCTGGCCTGCGGCCTTCTCTTCGCCAAGCTGGCGGAGCTGTTCCTGGCCCATATGGCCGGGGAGACCGTGGGCTACGCCCTGACCGTGGAGCCCCGGAGCATCCTGGCCGCCGTCCTGTTTTTCGGGGTGATCTTCGCGGTGCTCCTGATCGTCTCCCTGGCCCGGGTGGGGATCTCCAAGCCCCTGGACCTGCTGAAGAGCGAGGCGGCGGGGGAAAAGCCCCCCAGGGCCAACTGGATCCTCGCCCTTCTCGGGCTGCTGATCCTGGGGGCGGCCTACTGGCTGGCCGTCTCCATCGAAGCGCCCCTCACCGCCCTGACCGTATTCTTCATCGCGGTGGTGATGGTGATCCTGGCCACCTACCTTCTGTTCATCGCCGGGTCGGTAGCATTATGTAAACTTCTTCAGAAGAACAAGTCCTACTACTACCGCAGCGACCACTTCGTCTCCGTGTCCTCCATGACCTTCCGCATGAAGCGCAACGGGGCGGGTCTGGCCTCCATCTGCATCCTGGCCACCATGGTGCTGGTGATGCTGGCCACCACCAGCTGCCTGTACTTCGGCGGGGAGAACGCCCTGCGGGGGGAGTGCCCCTACGACGTGTCCTTCTCCCTGTACTGCGATCACCCGGAGGATTGCGGCCCGGAGGCTCCGGAGCGGATCAGCGAGCTGGCCCATACCCTGTCCGGAGGCCGGGAGAAGGACCTGACCGTCTATACCCTCTCCGGGGTGAGCGGGCTGTTCCGGGACGGGGTCCTGGAGATGGACGGTTACAGCCGCTTCGCGGACCTCACCTCCTCCGCCTCCGTCCTGGAAAAGATCCGCACCGTGTACCTGACGCCCCTCTCGGAATACAACCGCCTCATGGGCACCGACTATGCCCTGGAGGACGGGGAGGCCCTGGTGTGGTCCAGCAAGAAAGCCTATGCCTATGAGACCCTCACCTTCAAGGGCTGCGAGCCCATCCGCATCCGGGGCAGCGTCAAGGATCTGCCCTTCCGCGTCCCCGCCAGCGAGACCCTGGTCACCATGTACTGTCTCATCGTCCCGGACTGGACGGCCCGGGCCGCGGAGCTCCATGACTTCACCGCCGGTCTGGAGGATCCCCTGATCAAATCGGATACCCTGCAGCTCTGTTCCTTCGATCTGCCGGGGGTACCGGATGAGGAACAGATCCGCATCACGGAGGAGATCGTGCAGAGCGCCCTCGACGAGCAGCGGGAAGCGGGCCTGTCCTTCAGCACCATGAGCTACAAGACCCGGGCGGCCAACCGCACCGATTTCTTCAGCATGTACGGCAGCCTCTTCTTCCTGGGCATCGTCCTCTCCATCGTGTTCGTCGCCGCCGCCGCCCTCATCATCTACTACAAGCAGCTCTCCGAGGGCTACGAGGATCAGCGCCGCTTCGGCATCATGCAGAAGGTGGGGATGACGGTGAAGGAGATCAAGAGCGCCGTCAACGCCCAGGTGCTCACGGTGTTCTTCGCTCCCCTGCTCCTGGCGGGGCTGCACCTGGCCTTCGCCTTCCCCTTCCTGCACAAGATCGTCCGTCTCTTCGGCGTGCTCAACACGCCCCTGCTGATCCTCACCAGCGTGATCTGCTTCCTGGCCTTCGCCCTGTTCTACGTGTTCGTGTACCGTTCCACCGCCCGGACCTACGTGGCCATCGTCAGCGCCGGGGAGGAGGGCCGGTAACGGAAGCTTCCCGAATCTATGACTTGCCCCCGGCGCATGAGCGCCGGGGGCGGCATTTTCTGAAGGCTGAGAGGGGCAGAGGGAACGGAGAGGCGGTGCGGCGCGGATCGTCTCGTCAATTCATTCCGCAGGAACATTTCACGCGCCTGCAAAGGCGCAATTCATTTGCTCCGGCACCCTGACATGCGGTTTTCTCCCCTGCAGAAAAAACCCGGCCCTGCGGCATTGCCGCAGGGCCGATCTTCGTGTTTCCGGTTCCGCTCCGCTCAGGCCTTCTTGGCCTTCTTGGCGGCGCGCTCCTCTTCCTTCCGGGCCTTTTCCGCCTCCGCGTCCGCAGCGGCGATCTTGTCCTCGTCCACCAGAGCGATGATGGCTTCCTCAGCCGCATCGCCCCGACGGGCGCCCAGGCGCACCACACGGGTGTAGCCGCCGTTGCGCTCCGCATAGATGGGAGCCAGGATGGTGAACACGCGGGTCACCGCGTCTTCCTTCGTCATGAAGGCCAGAGCCTGACGACGGGAGGCGAGGGTGTTGCGCTTTCCGAGGGTGATCATTTTATCGGCAAGGGGCTTCAGCTCCTTGGCCCTGGTCACGGTGGTGGTGATCTTGCCGTAGGTCATCAGGTCGGTGACCTGCTGCCGGAGCATGGCCATCCGCTGGTCGGTGGGCTTGCCGAGTTTACGGGTACCAGGCATATCGTTTTCCTCCTAATTGTTGTCGTCGCTCGCGAGGGACAGGCCCATCATGGTGAGCTTGTGGATGACCTCTTCCAGGGACTTGCGGCCCAGATTCCGCACCTTGATCATCTCGTCCTCCGTCTTGCTGATCAGGTCTTCAACGGTGTTGATGTTGGCGCGCTTCAGGCAGTTGAAGCTCCGCACGGAGAGATCCAGCTCTTCGATGGTCATCTCCAGCACCTTGTCCCGCTGCGTTTCCGCCTTCTCCACGACGGTGGACTTGCTGCCCACGTTCTCGCTCAGATCCGTGAACAGGGTGAAATGGTCGCAAAGGATCTTGGCTCCCATGCTGATGGCGTCCCTGGGGGTGATGGTCCTGTCGGTCCAGACCTCCATGGTCAGCTTGTCATAGTCGGTCATGTTTCCCACGCGGGTATTTTCCACGGAGTAGTTGACCTTCAGCACCGGGGTGTAGATGGAATCCACGGGGATCACGCCGATGGCGGCCTGGGGATTCTTGTTCCGGTCCGCGCTGACGTAGCCGCGGCCCTTGCTGATGGTCATCTCCATGTTCAGAGTGGCGTCGGGGCCCAGGGTGGCCAGATGGAGCTCCGGATTCAGGATCTCCACCTCGCCGTCCGCCTTGATATCGCCGGCGCAGACCTCGCACTCTCCGCTCGCTTCTATATATACCGTTTTGGTGCCTTCGCAGTGCAGCCTCGCGATGATGCTTTTGATGTTGAGGACGATCTCTGTGACATCCTCCTTCACACCGGGTATCGTTGAAAACTCATGCGCTACGCCTGCGATCTTCACGGAGGTGACGGCGGTGCCCTCCAGGGAGGACAGCAGCATCCGTCTCAAAGCGTTGCCCAGGGTCGTGCCGTAGCCGCGCTCCAGCGGCTCCACAATGAACTTCCCATAGGCTTCGTCACCAGGCGCTTCGATGCATTCGATGCGCGGCTTTTCAATTTCAACCATCTATAAAAACCCTCCTTATTCTCGCCCGCCTGCTCCTCCGGCGGTCCGCCGGGGGCCGGGGCGGCAGGTGGATATACGCAAACCGATTTGAGGGCGTCGTGGGTGTTACTTGGAGTACAACTCGACGATGAGGTGCTCCTCAACGGGCAGGTCGATGTCTTCCTTCTGGGGCACGCCGATCACCTTGGCGGTGGCGTTGTCCCGGTCGAAGTCCAGCCACTTGGGCGGCTGCCGGAAGGCGTTGGCCTCCAGGCTCTGCTTGAACTTCTCCAGACTCTTGCTCTTGTCCCGGAGGGTGATCACCATGCCGGGCTTCACCAGGAAGGAGGGGATATTGACCTTGCGGCCGTTCACCAGGAAGTGACCGTGGGTGACCAGCTGACGGGCCTCGGGGCGGCTCATGGCAAAGCCCAGACGGTAGGCCACGTTGTCCAGACGGCTCTCGCAGTAGGCCAGCAGATTCTCGCCGGTCTGACCGGGGGCGCGGACGGCCATCTCATAGTACTTCCGGAACTGGCTCTCCAGAAGGCCGTAATACCGCTTGGCCTTCTGCTTCTCCCGCAGCTGCGTGCCGTACTCGGAGGTCTTGCTCCGACCCTGGCCGTGCATTCCGGGGGGGTAGGTCCGGCGCTCGATGGCGCACTTTTCGGTGAAGCATCTGTCGCCCTTCAGGAAGAGCTTCACGCCCTCCCGGCGGCACAGACGGCAAACGGCGTCGTTATATCTTGCCATATCGTGTTTTCCTCCTGTCCTTCCTCAGACGCGGCGCCGCTTCGGGGGACGGCAGCCGTTGTGCGGGATGGGTGTCACGTCACGGATGAGCTGGACCTCCAGACCGGCGGACTGGAGCGCGCGGATCGCGGCTTCACGGCCGGAACCGGGGCCCTTCACGTACACCTCCACCTGCTTCAGGCCATGCTCCATGGCGGCCTTGGCGGCGGTCTCCGCGGCGGTCTGAGCGGCGAAGGGGGTGGATTTCCGGCTGCCCCGGAAGCCCATGCCGCCGGCGGAAGCCCAGGAGATCGCGTTGCCCTGGAGGTCAGTGATGGTGACCATGGTGTTGTTGAAAGAGGAGCGGATATGCACCGCGCCCTTCTCTATGTTTTTCCGCTCACGGCGCTTGGTGCGTACACGGGCGTTCTTTGCGTTCTTCGCGCTTGCCATATTCCTTCCCCTCCCTTACTTCTTCTTGTTGGCGATGGTGCGCTTGGGTCCCTTGCGGGTCCGGGCGTTGGTCTTGCTCCGCTGTCCCCGGACGGGGAGGCCCTTGCGGTGCCGCAGGCCCCGGTAGCAGCCGATCTCGGTCAGCCGCTTGATGTCCAGCGCCACGCTGCGCCGGAGGTCGCCCTCCACCACGTAGTTGTGGTCGATGCACTCTCTGAGCTTCGCCTCCTGGGCCTCGGTCAGATCCTTTACGCGGATATCAGGGTCGATGCCCGTGGCCTTGAGGATATCGGATGCGCTTTTTCTGCCAATGCCGTAGACGTAAGTGAGACCGATCTCGATCCGTTTGTCCTTGGGCAAATCAACGCCGGCAATACGAGCCATACTTGTCAATCAATCCTTTCTTCAGAACTCGGGGTCAACCCTGTCTTTGCTTATGCTTGGGATTCTCACAGATCACCATGACTCTGCCCTTGCGCTTGATGATCTTGCACTTTTCGCACATGGGCTTCACGGAAGGCCTGACTTTCATGAAATTGATCCTCCTCTTATTTGGTGCGCCACGTAATCCTGCCGCGGGTCAGATCATAAGGCGACATCTCTACCTTCACCTTGTCGCCGGGCAGGATGCGGATGAAATTCATCCTGAGCTTGCCGGAAATATGGGCCAGAATGGTGTGTCCATCGCCGATATCGACGGTAAACATCGTGTTGGGAAGCGATTCCACTACGACTCCTTCCAGCTCAATGACATCGTCTTTCGCCAAACTATCTCCCTCCCTGATCGTTTTCGGTTTCGCTGCATGACACCCGCGCTGCGGCCAGCGCACGCCGGATGCCGGCATCTGTCTTCGGTTCCTGCAGCTTCCCGCTGACCGCGTCAAATAGACTGTCCGGCAGGAATTCCACATGCTTCCGGTTCTTCCGCTTGGGGGAGGCCAGCTTTTTCCGCTTGCCGTCCGTCAGAAGCACCGTTCTTTCCGTCCTCTCCAGGACGAGATACAGGGTACCCTTGTCTCTCCCTGCCCGGGATCGGGCCAGGGCGGCCGCGCTGTTACATTCCATCGCCGCCGTCCCCCTGTATGGGGGTGAGGATCTCCGGGTCCCCACGGGTGATGAGGATGGTGTTTTCGTAGTGGGCGGAGGGTTTTCCGTCCTCCGTCACCACGGTCCACCCGTCTTGCAGCACGCGGATCGCAGCGCCGCCCAGGTTTACCATGGGCTCCACCGCAATGGTCATGCCCGGGATCAATCGGACCCCGTGCCCCGGCGTGCCGTAGTTCGGCACCTCCGGTTCCTCGTGCATTTCGGCGCCTACGCCGTGGCCCACATACTCCCGGACGACGGAGTAGCCGTGTTCCTCCACGTACGCCTGGATGGCGTGGGAGATATCCGGCACCCGGTTCCCGGCGCGGGCCATCTTGAGTCCCTCGAAAAAGCTCTGTCGCGTGACCTGTACCAGCCGCCGCACCTCCTCGGGCACCTGGCCGGCGAAGTAGGTCCCGGCGCAGTCCCCATGGAAGCCGTCGATATAGGCTCCCACGTCGATGCTGACGATGTCTCCCTCCTTGATCCTCCTGGCCCCGGGGATCCCGTGGATCACCTGGTCGTTGATGGAGATGCACACGCTGGCTGGATAGCCTTGGTAGTGCAGGAAGGAAGGTCTCGCTCCCTGGCTCACGATGAAATCATGGACCGCTCTGTCGATGGCTTTCGTGGATACGCCGGGCTTCACCATTTCCCCTGCCAAAGCACGGGCAGCCGCGGTAATTTTTCCCGCTCGGCGCATCGCATCGACGTCGCGTCCGGTTTTCAGGGTGATCAAGAGAGCTGCTCCAGGGCTGCCGCCAGCTTTTCGGAGGTCTCCTCCACGCTGGCGGTCCCGTCCACGGGGATGAGCTTGCCCTGGTCCTTGTAGTAGCCCAGGATGGGCTCAGTCTGCTCGTGGTAAACGGAGAGCCGCGCTCTGACGGTCTCGGGCTGATCGTCCGGACGGATGGTCAGCGCTTCGCCGCACTTGTCGCACACGCCCTCCACTTTGGGCGGATTGGCTACGATGTGGTAGGTGGCGCCGCATTTGGTGCAGGTGCGGCGGCCGCCCATCCGTTCCTCTATGGCCTCGTCCCCCACCTCCAGAGAGATGGCGGCGTCGATGGCCACGCCCATTTCATCCAGCATACGGGCCTGGGCCAGGGTGCGGGGCACCCCGTCCAGTATGCAGCCCTTGCCCAGATCATGGGTCTCAAGGTAATCTTTCACGATGCCGATGATCACGTCATCCGGCACCAGCTGGCCCTTGTCCATGAACGCCTTGGCGTTCAGGCCCACGGGACGGCCCTCCGCGATGGCGGAGCGCAGGATGTTCCCGGTGGAAAGGGTGGTAACGCCGAGCTTTCTGCTCAGTACTTCGGCCTGGGTGCCCTTGCCGGCGCCCGGAGGTCCGAGCATGATGATGTTCATTCTATCGTCCTCCTACCGAACTCAGTCCAGGAAGCCCTTGTAATGCCGCATGAGCATCTGGTTCTCCAGACCCTGGACGATCTCGATGGCCACGCCCACCACGATGATGACGCTGGTGCCGCCGAGGGAGATGCCGCCCGCCTTCGTGATCCCGCTGAACACAAGGGGAAGCACCGCCACGATGCCCAGATACAGGGAGCCGAACAGGGTGATGCGGTTCAGGACCCGGGTGATGAACTCGCTGGTGGGTTTGCCGGGCCGGTAGCCCGGGATGAACCCGCCGTTCTTCTTCAGGTTATTGGACACCTCGATGGGGTTGAACTGGATCGTGGCGTAGAAGTACCCGAAGGCGATGATCAGCAGGAAGTAGAAGATCATATAGGGGACTCCGTCCGTATCCAGGAAGTTCAGGAGCCCTGCGCCGAAGGAGCCCTCCGCCGGCTGGCGGAAGAAGGCCGCCACGGTGGCGGGGAGGGAGGCGATGGCCTGGGCGAAGATGATGGGCATGACGCCGGACATGTTCACCTTCATGGGCAGATAGGTGCTCTGCCCGCCGTACATCTTCCGGCCCACCACCCGCTTGGCATACTGCACGGGGATCCGGCGCTCCGCGTCGGACACGAAGATGATGAGCAGGACGATGGCGGCCACGCCGATGATGATCCCGATGAAGCCCACGATGCTGAGGGAGCCGGCGGCCAGGTTGCTGATGAGCCGGGCCACGCCGGAGGGCAGCCGGGAGATGATGCTTGCGAACAGGATGATGCTGATGCCGTTGCCGATGCCGTACTCGGTGATCTGCTCGCCCAGCCACATGAGCAGCGCGGCGCCGCCCACGAAGGTGAGGATGATGACGATGGCGGCCCAGAAGCTGGAGCCGTTCTCAGCCAGCAGGCTGTTGTTCCGGATGAGCAGGTAGTAGGCAAAGCCCATGATGAGGCCGATGGCCACGGTGGAGTAACGGGTGATGGAGTTGATCTTTCTCCGGCCTTCCTCGCCGCCCTCCTTGGAGAGGCGTTCCAGCGCGGGGATGGCGATGCACAGGAGCTGGATGATGATGGACGCGTTGATATAGGGCTGGATGCTCAGGGCGAAGATGGTCGCCGAAGAGAAGGCGTTGCCCGACATCATGTTATACAGACCCAGCACCGTGTTCTGCAGGCTGCTGAAATAGCTCTGGAGCAGCGCGCTGTCGATAAAGGGAACAGGTACGGCGTTTCCGATCCGGTACAGCAGGATGATGAACAGGGTGAACCAGATCTTTTTCCGCAGCTCCTCTATCTTCCAGGCGTTCCGGAATACCTGAAACACTTACAACACCTCGGCCTTTCCGCCGGCCGCTTCGATCTTCTCCTTCGCAGTCTGGGAAAATGCGTTGGCGCTTACGGTCAGCTTTTTCTTCAGTTCACCGTTGCCCAGGATCTTCACACCGTAACGGCACTTGGAAAGGATACCGGCGTCCAGCAGGCTCTCAACGGTAACCGCCGCGCCGTCCTCAAATACGTTCAGCTCGGAAACGTTCACGAACTCCAGGGGCTTCGCAAAGATGTTGTGGAAACCGCGCTTGGGGATACGCCGGGCCAGGGGCATCTGGCCGCCCTCGAAGCCCACGCGCACGCCGCCGCCGCTGCGGGCCTTCTGGCCCTTATGGCCCCGACCTGCGGTCTTGCCGTTGCCGGTGCCGATGCCTCTGCCCTTGCGCTTGGCCTCCTTGGTGGAGCCGGGAGCGGGGCTAAGCTCATTGATCTTCAATGCCTTACCCTCCTTATTCTTCGGTGACCTGGAGCAGATAACCGATCAGGGCGATCTTGCCCCGGGTCTGCTCATTGTCGGGCTGCAGGGTCTCGTTGCCGATCTTCCTGAGTCCCAGGGAATGGGCCGTGTCGATATGCTTCTGGAGCCTGCCGTTCAGGCTCTTGACCAGCTTGATCTTCAGATTCGCCATTTCTCAGCCCTCCTCAGCCCAGAATCTCTTCGGGCGTCTTGCCCCGGGTGCGGCCGACCTGCTCCGCATTGCGGAGGCTGCGCAGACCCTGCATGGTGGCGTAGACCACGTTGTTGGGGTTGTTGGAGCGCAGGCACTTGGTCCGGATATCCTTGATCCCGGCAGCTTCCACCACGGCGCGGACAGCGCCGCCGGCGATGACGCCGGTGCCTTCCGGCGCGGGCTTCAGGAGCACGCGGCCGGCGCCGAAGATGCCGATGACCTCATGGGGAATGGTGCTGCCCTGGATGGTGATGTCCACCAGGTTCTTCTTCGCGTCTTCGATGCCCTTGCGGATGGCTTCGGAGACCTCGGAGGCCTTGCCGTGGCCGCAGCCGACCTTGCCCTTGCCGTCGCCCACCACGCACAGCGCGGCGAACTTCATGACGCGGCCGCCCTTGACGGTCTTGGAGACGCGGTTCAGGGAAACGACCTTTTCCAGGTATTCGGACTGGGCCTCTTCGCGGGGAGCTCTGTTGTTATTGTAAGCCATGTTCCTACTCCTTCCGTCAGAACTTCAGGCCGCCCTCGCGGGCGCCCTCAGCCAGGGCCTGCACACGGCCGCCGTAGACGTAACCGCCGCGGTCGAATACCACGTTCTCGATGCCCTTATCCTTGCAGCGGGCAGCGATGGTCTCGCCCACCTTCTTGGCGGCGTCCTTGTTGCCGCCGTAGGCGCCGAAGTCCTTCTCCACGGAGGAAGCGGAAGCCAGGGTGGTCCCGTTCACATCGTCGATGACCTGGGCGTAAATGTGGCTCAAGCTGCGGAAGACGCACAGACGGGGCCGCTCGGGCGTACCGGAGATCTTCCCGCGAACTCTCTTGTGGCGCTTCAGGCGCTGCGCCTTGGTATCAGGTCTTTTGATCATTTCTGGTACACCTCCTTATTACTTACCCGTCTTGCCTTCCTTGCGGCGGACGACTTCGTCGACATACTTGATGCCCTTGCCCTTGTAGGGCTCGGGGGGACGCTTTTTGCGCACGTCCGCGGCAAACTGGCCGACCTGCTGCTTATCCGGCCCATGGATGATGATGCGGTCCTGGGCGGGAACGTCGATGGTGATGCCGGGGACCTCGTCCACGGTCACCTGATGGGAATACCCCAGGTTCATGATCAGCTGCTTGCCGGTCTTCTGGGCGCGGTAGCCCACGCCGTTCACCTGGAGCTCTTTGCTGAATTCCTGATGGGTGCCCACGACCATGTTGTTCAGCAGGCTGCGGGTCAGCCCGTGCAGAGCGCGGGTCTGGGGCAGGTCGTCCGGCCGCTCAACGCGGAGGACGCCGTTCTCCAGCTTCAGGGTCATCTGGGGGTTCACGTCCCGCTCCAGGGTGCCCTTGGGGCCCTTGACGGTGATGTGGTGGCCGTCGATCTTCACATCCACTCCCGCGGGAATGACGATGGGCTCTCTTCCGATTCTAGACATTGTTCAGCCCTCCCTTACCACACGAAAGCCAGGACTTCGCCGCCGACATGCAGCTCTCTGGCCTTCTTGTCGGTCATGACGCCCCTGGAGGTGGAGATGATGGCGATGCCCAGGCCCTTCAGGACCTTGGGGAGCTCGGCGGCGCCGGCGTACACCCGGAGACCGGGCTTGCTCACCCGGCGAAGGCCCTGGATGACCCGTTCCTTGCCGGCGTTGTACTTCAGTGCGACGCGGATGATGCCCTGGGTGCCGTCATCGATGATCTGGTAGTTCTTGATATACCCTTCCTGGAGAAGGATCTCGGCGATGGCCTTCTTCATGTTGGAGGCGGGGATATCCACGGAGTCGTGCTTGGCGGAGTTGGCGTTGCGGATTCTGGTGAGCATATCCGCAATGGGATCCGTGATTTGCATGGATGGAGTTCCTCCTTGTTCAAAGTACAGGCTGTTTGGGCCTGTCAAAGCGGCAGGTATCGGCGAAGCGCCGACCTATGCCGCCGATGCGCTTTGGTGTTCCGCGGAGCGGAGTTTACCAGCTGGCCTTTTTGACGCCGGGGATCTGGCCCTTGTAGGCCAGCTCGCGGAAGCAGATGCGGCAGATGCCGTAGTTCCGCAGATAGGCATGGGGCCGGCCGCAGATCTTGCACCGGTTGTACTTCCGGGTGGAGAACTTGGCGGGGGCCTGCTGCTTCAGTTTCAGAGAAAGCTTTGCCATATTCCCTTATCCTCCTCAAGCCTGGGTGGCGAAGGGAGCGCCCATGAGCTTCAGCAGCTCCCGGGCCTCTTCGTCGGTCTTCGCGGTGGTCACGATGATGATGTCCATGCCGCGGATCTTGTCGATCTTGTCGTAGTCGATCTCGGGGAAGATCAGCTGTTCCTT
>JAFZVM010000037.1 GCA_017617795.1 Oscillospiraceae bacterium | reverse complement strand
GGGCGTAGGCTCGGGCGTGGGCTCGGGCGTAGGCTCGGGCGTAGGTTCGGGCGTAGGTTCGGGCGTGGGCTCGGGCGTGGGCTCGGGCGTAGGCTCGGGCGTAGGCTCGGACGTAGGTTCCGGGGTGGCGGCGGGAGCCTTGGTTTCTGCCGGAGCTTCAGTCGGCGCCGGGGTGGGGACGGAAGTATTGGCCGGAGCACAGGCGGAAAACAGGCTCAGCGCCAGAAGCAGGATCAACAAAACAGCAATCTGTTTCTTCATCGTTATCCTCCGTTCAAAAAATGAGTCAGGGCCCGACAGGCAAAAATGAAAAAGTCCTTTTCCCCAGGGAAAAGGACTGAAACGACGGTTCGGCTGCGAGACGCGGCATGACCAATTCCCCGTGGTCAGGGATCCAGGGATCCCGGCGCTTGCATACCGGCAGGTTTCCTGGCTTGAGGATCTCTGCGTGACGCGGCCTTCCCGACCGGACGATCAGTGGCGTGTCTGCGTCTTGCTCCCCTCTTACAGTGACGGGATCGCACAGGATTTGCACCTGTTTCCCTTTTGACCCCCGGAATCCACCGCGGGCACCGGAATGCAATCGATACATTATTATTGGAAATCTTACTCCCGGCAGGGTATAGTGTCAAGGCGCGTCCCCGAGTTGTCACGATTCGGAGGGGGTTCTCAGAGGAGCGATCTGTTGACAAATACTCTTTGAAATGCTACTCTTTTTTCTGATAATTACATATGGGCTTGAGTGCCGGCCGCCGGGCTGATCCGACGGTGCGGAGAATATGGGAATCGGGTGAAAATCCCGGACGGGACCGCCGCTGTGAGCGCCGAGAGCCTGCATCAACCAGCGCAAGCTGACCACTGGGAGACCGGGAAGGGGATGCGGGATCGCAACCAGGCGTGAGTCAGAAGACCTGCTCAAGCCGGGAAAAGCCGGCCTACGGACTATGGGACCGGCGTTTGTTTGCGCAGGTAAACGGCTGCGGGTGCATGATGCACCCGCAGCTTTTTGCATGAATAAAGGAAAGGATATGAGAAGTCAATGAAACGATCCACCGCGAAAACCGTTCTCGCGCTCATCCTGGCCGTGGTACTGACGCTGGCGCTCGCCGCGCCTGCGCTGGCGGAAAGGACCATGGTGAGCAAGCAGAACCTGACAGTCAACGGCGAAGCCGTGACCTGCCAGAAGTACAACATCGACGGCTACAACTATTTCAAGCTGCGGGACCTGGCAAAGCTCCTGGACGGGACCGAGAGCCAGTTCAACGTGGACTATGACAAGGCTGCAAACTCCATTGTCATTACCACGGGGAGTGCCTACACCACTCCGGACGGCACGGAACTGAAGATCGGCGAGGACCTGAGCGCCAAGGCCAAGCTCAGCCCCCAGAGCCTGATCATCGACGGCGAGGTATGCTCCGACCTGACCGCCTACAACATCGGCGGCAGCAACTATTTCAAGCTGCGGGAGCTGGGCAAGGTCCTTCATTTCTACGTCCACTATGACGAGGCCACCAACACCGCGAAGGTGGACGAGCAGAAAGAGGACGAGGATTGGGATACCGGCGACGCCGGCCTGGACGATCCCCGGAATCAGGACGGCATCGGCAAGACCGAGGTCCTGGTGGTCTCCTTCGGCACCAGCTTCAACGACAGCCGCCGTCTGACCATCGGCGCCATCGAGGCCGCCATGGAGAAGGCCTTCCCGGGCTACAGCGTGCGCCGGGGCTTCACCGCCGACATCGTCATCAACCACGTGTATCGCCGGGATGATGTGAAGATCGACAACATCACCGCAGCCATCCAGCGCGCCATCGACAACGGCGTGGAGAACCTGCTGGTCCAGCCCACCCACCTGATGAAGGGCTACGAGTACGACGATGTGGTGGAGGAGATGGAGCAGTACAAGGACAAGTTCAAGAACCTGGTGATCGGCGAGCCCATCCTCACGGACGACGAGGCTTTCGATATCGTCATCGATACCATTACCGCCGACACCGCGAAGTATCTGGACGGCCAGACCGCCATCTGCTTCATGGGCCACGGCACCGAGCATGAGTTCAACAAGGTCTATGCCGAAATGCAGCAGAAGCTCGCCGATAAGGGCTACAAGGATTACTATATCGGCACCGTTGAGGCGGAGCCCACCCTGCAGGACGTGGTGGATGCGGTCAAGGCCGCAGGCTACACCAAGGCCATCCTCCAGCCCCTGATGATCGTTGCCGGCGATCATGCCAACAACGACATGGCCGATCCCGAGGACGAGGAGAGCTGGGTCAGCCTCTTCGCCGCTGCGGGCATCGAGGCCACTCCCGTCCTGAAGGGGCTTGGGCAGTATGAGGCCATTCAGGATCTGCTGGTGGAGCACTTGAAGACCGCTGCCGCCGAGGCTCTGGATGAGGACTATGACACCGGCGACGCCTCCAAGGATAACCCCCGCAACCAGGACGGTATCGGGGCCAAGGAACTGCTGGTAGTCTCCTTCGGCACCAGCTTCAACGATAACCGGGTTGAGACCATCGGCGCCATCGAGGCCGCCATGGAGAAGGCATTCCCCGAGTACAGCGTGCGCCGGGGCTTCACCGCCGATATCATCATCAATCATGTGCTCCGCCGGGACGGCGAGAAGATCGACAGCATCACCGAGGCTCTGGACCGGGCTGTGGCCAACGGGGTCAAGGAGCTGTATGTCCAGCCCACCCATCTGATGGAAGGCTATGAGTACGACGACGTTGTGGAAGCCGTTATGGCTTACAAAGATAAATTCGACAAGGTGGTCATCGGCAAACAGATCCTGGACAGCGACGAGGATTTCCAGACCGTGATCAAGGCCATCACCGAGGCCACCGCCGAGCAGGCCAAGGAAGAGGGTACTGCCATCTGCTTCATGGGCCACGGCACTGAGCATAAGTCCAACGCCGTATACGCCAAGATCCAGAAGCTCCTTACCGAGGCCGGATATGAGAACTACTTCATTGGCACCGTTGAGGCGGAGCCCACCCTGCAGGACGTGGTGGACGCGGTGAAGGCAGCCGGCTACACCAAGGTCTACTGCCAGCCTCTGATGATCGTGGCAGGCGACCATGCCAACAACGACATGGCTGACTTTGACGACCCGGAGAGCTGGGTCAGCCTGTTCAAGGCTGCCGGCATCGAGGCCACCCCCATCCTCAAGGGCCTGGGCAGCATGGAGTCCATCCAGCAGCTGCTGGTGAAGCACATGCAGGAAGCCATGGAGGGCGGCGCGATCCTGGACCTGCCCACCCGTGACATTGCCGACGCCACCGACATGACCACCGTTAAGGATGTCGAGGAGGAAGGCATGACTCCCGTTACCGCCGTGAAGGACGGCGTCTATGAGAACGTCAAGGTAAAGACCAGTTCCTCCATGTTCAAGATCGTGGACGCTACCCTCACCGTGAAGGACGGCAAAATGACCGCCGTTGTCACCATGAGCGGCAAGAGCTACACCTGGTTCTTCATGGGCAGCACCGACGAGCTCGTCAAGGCGGATGACAGCGCTTTCATCCCCTACAAGGAAAACGCTGACGGCAGCTACACTTTCGAGATCCCCGTGGAGGCCCTGGACCAGGCCATCGTCTGCGCCTCCTACAGCAAGAACAAGGATCAGTGGTATCCCCGGGCCATCCTCTTCCGGGCGGACAGCCTCCCCGAAGGAGCCATCGGCTGAGTTTACGGAAACAGCCTGAACTGACAACATGATCCGGGACGCGCCGCAGAAAATGCGGCGCGTCCTTTTTGCCCGATGCGGCTTGTCCGGCGTTCGGATCTGTGCTATGATGCGCCCAGACCGCAGGAAAGAAGGAACGGCCATGCACAGGTATTTCGAGATCAACGGACAGGGGCACAATATCCGCTGCAAGCTCTATTATCAGGGCGGCGGCGCCGCAAAGCGGACCGTGATCTTCTGCACGGGTTTTGCCGGACATAAGGACAACCGGGCGGCGGAGGGCTTTGCGGAAAAACTCCTTTCCAAGCATAAGGATGTAAATATGGTCGTGTTCAACTGGCCGGCCCACGGGGACGACGTGAAGAAAAAGCTGGTCCTGGAGGACTGCAGCGTCTATCTGGACCTGGTGATCCGGGAGGCAAAGGCGAGGTTCGGCGCGGAAAAGCTGTACGCCTATGCCACCAGCTTCGGCGGGTATCTGGTGCTGAAGTACGTTTCCGAACGGGGAAACCCCTTTGAAAAGATCGCCCTTCGCTGCCCGGCGGTGGATATGTACGGCGTGATGACCCGGGATATCATACGAAACGACGAGTACGAACGGATCATGAAGGGAAAGGACGTCCAGGCGGGCTTCGATCGAAAGGTCGTCATCAATAAGGCGTTTCTGGAGGATCTGAAGCAAAACGATCTCCGTCAGCGGGATTTCCTGGACTGGGCGGAGGACATGCTCATCCTCCACGGCACGGAAGACGAGGTGGTGCCCTTTGCAGACGGAAGGGCCTTCGCGGAGGATAACCTGATCGAATTCCTCCCGGTGGAAGGGGCGGATCACCGGTTCCAGAATCCCGTTCATATGAGTCTGGCGACCAAAGCCGTGCTGCAGTTTTTCGCCCTGTGACGGGGAAAAGCCGGCTTCGGGAGGAAGGGCGTCTTGCCCCGCTGCCGATCCTGTGCTATGCTTTGGGAAGATCACAGAAAGAAGGAAGAGCCCATGAAGAGATCCCTTGCCCTGCTCCTTGTCCTGCTCCTGCTGGCGGGGTTTATGCCCGCAGCCCTGGCAGCGGACGTCCGTCTCAGCAGCCAGGCCCTGACGGTGGACGGCCGCAGCGTGACCTGCGAATATTACAACATTGACGACAACAACTATTTCAAGCTCCGGGACATCGCCTATCTTCTGAACGGCACCGAGAGCCAGTTTTCCGTTATTTATGACGAAGCGGCCAACGCCATGAAGATCGCCACCGGGGAAGCCTATTCGTCAGAAGGAGAAGAGCTGAAGAAGGGAAAGGATCTTTCCTCCACCGCCGTGGTCTCCGCCCAGACCGTTCTGGTGAACGGGGAGGAGCGGAACGATCTGAAAGCCTACAATATCGGAGGGTACAACTACTTCAAGCTCCGGGACCTGGGCAAAGCTCTGGGCTTCCGCGTCAGCTATGACGAGCAGACCCGGACCATCCGCATCACGAGCGGGAAAGAGACCGGACCTGTAGCTCCCCGCCTGGAAAAGACGGCGGACGCGGGGCGGGAATATCTGGATAAGATCATCTTCCTGGGGGACAGCACCACCTACGGCATCGGCTACTATTACCGCCACGGCTATCCGGACCTGTGCCCGCCCAGCCAGATCTGGACGCCCAGCAGCGGAACCATGAACCTCTGGAGCTACGATACGGCCAAGATCGTCTACCCGGCCACCGGAAAAGAACTGCTCATTCAAGACGCGGCGAAGGCCGCCCAGCCGGAGATCCTGATCATAACTCTGGGGATCAACGGGATCTCCTCCCTGGGGGAGAAATCGTTCAAGGAGGACTATGCCGCCCTGGTGAAGAACATTCTGGAGGTCAGCCCGGATACGAAGATCATCCTCAATTCCATCTATCCCGTGGCAGACAGTTACAAATATCAGAACAGCATCAACAATGAGAAGATCGACGCCGCCAACAGCTGGATCGAAGCCCTGGCAGAGGAGCTTGGCCTGCGCTTCCTGTACTCCCACGAGGCGGTGGAGGTGGGCGGCAAGCTGCCGGAGAGCAGCCAGAACGGAGACGGGCTGCATCTCACCGGAGAGAGCTTCGGAAAGGTGATGGAGTATATCCGGACCCATGCCCTGCCGGAATACGTGAACTGAGGGATCCGGTATCATCCCCAAAAGAACAGATGAGGGGAGACGGATGGATGTTCCGGTGCGGATCCGGTTTCAAGGGGGCGTTGCAAAATAGCCCCTGAAACAAAAGCACCAGTCGAACCTGAAAAAAGGCTTGGCTGGTGCTTCTGTTTGCGTTAGGATTTTTGTGTGAATAAAAACATAACGCTGAATCAGTGTAACGTAGTTGAACGAAATGGTCAACTGGTATTTGCGCTGAACAGCGAACTATTCATACCGGAAGACGCACCCGTCCGGCTGACCAACGCTCAGCTTGAGGAACTGGACTACAGGAAACTGTATGAAGCGTATTCGCCCAGAGGGCGGAAATCGGTCACCGATCCGCGAGTGCTGTTCAAAGTTCTGGTATACGGATACCAATGCGGGATATACACAACGAGGCACCTGGAGGAAGCCTGCCGCTACCGGATAGACTTCCAATGGCTGCTGGGAGAAGAAAAGGTCCCGGACCACAGTACGATCGCCCGGTTTCGGACGGGACGGTGTACGGAGGCGGTGGAGGATCTGTTCTACCAGTATGTGAAGTATCTGGAGGAACAAGGGGAGACCGACCACAAGACCGTCTTCATCGATGGGACAAAGCTGGAGAGCAGCGCAGG
>JAFZVM010000036.1 GCA_017617795.1 Oscillospiraceae bacterium | reverse complement strand
TTCGCTTCCGGTGATGACGACTCCGGTCTTTCTGGCCTGATAGGGCCGCAGATCGAAGAGCTTCCGGCCCCGGCAGAGCTTCTCCGCCTCAATGATCTGCTCCTCCTTCGTCACCAGGGGCACGATGCGCATGGAGGCCAGGCGGGCGCCGACCTCCGCCGGGTAATGGTCCGGCAGGGCGCAGATGGTGATGTCCCCGATGGAGTTGATCTGCCGCAGCAGCTCCCTGTCCACGCGGAACTGCCCGCGCACGTCCGCCTTCAGCAGCATTTTCCCCTCGGAGGGGCCGTCATAATGGGCTCCTTCCACCGGGGCCATGGCGGCCAGGCGCAGGGCGCAGTCCTCCTCATGGAGCTCCCCCGCATTCTCCTCCCAGACGAACACGTGCTTTTTGCCGATGTCCAGCAGCCGGGGGATATCCTCCTCCCGGATCACCTGGCCCCGTTTGAACAGGGCGCCCTTAAAGCCGTCGAACATGGCGGTGATGTCGTGGCACAGGGTCATGCCCACCGCGTTTTCCACATTGACCTTTTTCATCGCAGCATGAATCCTTTCAGTTTAGTACCGGCAGCGATGGGACCGCTCCCGCCAGGGATCACGGCCATGGCGTCGCAGCCCATGGCGCTGGAAAGCACTCCGTTTCCCTGCTTTGGGGAGAGAGCCATTCTGACCTCCCCGTCGGTGAGCACCAGGGTGCCCCGCAGAAGGCGGGTGACGGGGCTTTTCTTCCGGAATCCCTCCAGCAGCGTCACCGTCAGCTCCCGGGGAAGGCAGCTGCGGCATCCGCAGAGCTTTTTCAGCGCCGGCAGCGCCACGGCGTAGAAGGCGGTCATGGCGGCGGCGGGATTGCCGGAAAGGCCGCAGATCAGAACGCCCTTTGCCATGCCGAAGCAGCAGGCCATGCCCGGCTTCATGTCCACCCGCCGGAAAAAGATCTCCGCCCCGCAGGCCTCCATGGCCGCAGGAGTCAGGTCGTAGTCCCCCGCGGAGACGCCGCCGGTGAGGATCACCGCGTCGCAGGTCTCCATCCCGGTGCGGATCAGCCCGGAGATGGCCTCCACCCGGTCCCCGGCGGAACCCAGCCAAACGGGTTCGCAGCCCGTTTCTCCCAGCAGAGCGGAGAAGGTATAGCGGTTGGAGTTGTAGATCATCCCCGGCTGAGACGGCTCCCCCAGCTCAATGAGTTCGCTGCCGGTGGAGATCACTCCCACCCGGGGCTTCCGGTATACCTCCAGGGCGGTAAACCCCTGGGAGGCAAGGGTGCCCAGGGTCCCGGCGTCGATGCGGCTGCCCGCCTCCGCCAGGATCTCCCCTTTCCGCACGTCCTCCCCGGCCCGGACGATGTTTTCCCCCGCCCGGACGGGTGCAAAGAGGGTGACGGTCTCCGCCGTGAATTCGGTTTTTTCGTACATCACCACCGCGTCCGCCCCCTGGGGAATGGGCGCGCCGGTCATGATTCGGATGGCAGTGCCTTCGGACACGGCAAAGCCGGGAAGGCTGCCCGCCGGAACTTCTTCCAGCACCCGCAGGGTCACCGGCGTCTCCCGGGAGGCTCCGGCGCTGTCGGAGGCCCGAAAAGCATAGCCGTCATAGGGGGACCGGTCAAAGGGGGGCACGTCCATCCCCGCGGCGGCGGGCCGGGCCAGGATGCGTCCCCCGCAGGCCTCCGGGGGAAGGGTCTCCGTCCCCACGCTCGCCGTCTTTTCCAGCAAAAGCGCCCGGGCTTCTTCAAAGGAAAGGCTGTTTTTCATGCTTATTCCTCCAGCAGCAGGAGCGATTCCTCCGGCAGACGGATGCAGACGGTCTCCCCCCGCAGGGCCGACCAGGCCTCTTTATCCAGCTCCCAGCCCAGGAGGGCGGTGCTTTTCTCCCCGCATCGGAGCATCACCGTCACGGAGAAGGGGTTTTCGATCTCCTCCTCCACCCGGCAGAACAGGATGTTGTTCCCCTTCTCTCCCGGTCCGGCAGGCCGGATATCCTGCATGCGGATCCCCACGAAGGAAGCCCGGTCCGCTTCCCGGGGCGGATTCAGATTGACCCCCCAGTCCACGGCCCGGATGCGTCCGTCCGGCAGCTTCTCCAGGGAGGAGATGTTCTGGCAGCCTGTGAGGAAAGCGCCGGTGCGGGTCAACGGTTCGGCAAAGAGGGCCTTCTTGGAGGCGCAGACCTCCACCAGCCCCCGGTTCATCACGGCGATCCGGTCCGCCAGGCGGAAGACCTCGTCCCGGTTGTGGGAGACCAGCAGCACGGTCTTTCCGAAGCGGGCGATGGTCCGGCGCAGCTCCTCCTCCAGCTGGAAGCGCAGCTGGCTGTCCAGGGCGGAAAAGGGCTCGTCCAGCAGCAGGAGCTGGGGCTCGTTCACCAGGATCCGGGCCAGGGCCACCCGCTGCTGCTGCCCGCCGGAGAGGCGGTTCGGGTGAGCCTCCTCCAGACCGGTGAGGTGCATGGCGGCGATGATCTCCGGCAGGACCTCGGCGGCCCGCTTTTTATCCCGGATGCCGCAGCGGATATTCTGGGTCACGGTCATGTTGGGAAACAGGGCGTATTGCTGGAAAAGATACCCCACCTTCCGCTGCTGGGGCGGAAGATTGACGTGCTTTTCGCTGTCGTACAGCACGACCCCGTCCAGCTCGATCCTGCCCTGATCCGGCTTCTCGATGCCCGCGATGCATTTGAGGGTCATGCTCTTGCCGCAGCCGGAGGCCCCCAGCAGGGCCAGGACCTCCCGATCCGCCTCAAAGGAGACCTTCAGGGAAAAATCCCGCAGCTTCTTTTCGATATCCACCAGGAGGGCCATCCTACGCACCTCCCTTCTGCTTCTTCTCCAGCATGTTCACCGCCAGGAGCACCACGGCGGAGATGGCCATGTTGATGAGCACCCATTTCAGCGCCGCGGCGTCGTCGTTGGTGCGCCAGAGCTGATAAACGGTGGTGGAGATGGTGGCGGTGCGGCCGGGGGTATAGCCGGCGATCATGCTGGTGGCCCCGTATTCCCCCAAGGCTCGGGCAAAGGCCAGCACCGTCCCCGCCAGGATGCCCTGGCGGCAGTAGGGCATGCGGATGCGCCAGAAGATGTAGCTGTTCCGCAGCCCCAGGGTCTGGCCGGAATAGGCCAGGGTCTCGTCGAAGGCCTCAAAGGCGCCCCGGGCCGTCCGGTACATCAGGGGGAAGATCACCACCGTGGTGGCAAAGATGGCGGACCACCAGGTCATGGTCATCTTGATGCCGAAAACGGCCAAAACCCAAGCGCCGATCACGCGCTTGGGACCCAGGACACGAAGCAGCAGATAGCCCACCACCGTGGGCGGCAGCACCAGGGGAAGCGTCAGCACCACGTCCGATATCCCCTTCAGCACCCGGGGCAGCTTTGCGATATAGTAGGCCGCGGCGATGCCGGTGAAAAACACGATCACCGCGGTGATTACCGCGATGCGCA
>JAFZVM010000035.1 GCA_017617795.1 Oscillospiraceae bacterium | reverse complement strand
TCCTCCAGCTTCTTCACGGTCTTCTGCAGGTCGATGATATAGATGCCGTTGCGCTCCATATAGATATAGGGCGCCATTTTGGGGTTCCAGCGGCGGGTCTGGTGTCCGAAGTGGACGCCGGCTTCCAGCAGCTGTTTCATGGATACGACTGCCATTTTGCATTCCTCCTGTTTTTGTTTATTACCTCCACGGGGTCCGGCAGGACCACCCGAGCTCTCGGGAACCCGGCCCTGCTAACAGTCCGTGTGCGTAATGCCGATAAATTATAGCAGGACATACCGGCAAGTGCAAGTCTTTTTTTGCATTTTTCCCCAGGGTTTTTCCAGATCATCTCTCCCGGGCGGTCTCAGTCCCGCCGCGGCAAGGACGAAGAGCGACATGCTGAATCCATCGTCCGGACGCTGGAGGATTCAGACTAAATTGGCCCCGTCCTTCGTAAAACCTCCGTAACCCCGGGGAGGATCCAATGGAGGGGCTCGCAAGCCCCTCCTTGGCCGGGAGGAGAGGCCCCGGGGAACCATTCGGAAGGTTCCCCGGGCGATCCTTTGATTCCTTTCCCATCGTGGGGAAAGGAATGCCTCCCCGGCGAGGGGCCGCGCCCGCAGGCGCGGAAGCGCCCCCTGCCCTTCATTCGTCAAAGCTGCTCATCGTCAAGCTCCCTCAGTCATCCCGCTTCGCGGGCTGACAGCTCCCTCAAGGAGGGAGCCTGATTCCCCGCCCCTCATGCCCCGCAGGGCAATTCATGACGCGAAGCGTCAATTCATGTTCCGGAGGAACCCTTCACGTGCCCGACCGGCACAATTCATTCCCCGTCCCCCGGTTGACTTTCCCCCCTCCCGGGTATACTGTATGATCAACATCCGCGACAGAAAGGAAATGCCGAAATGACCGAACTGAAAGCCCGCAAAGACATGGATCCCGCCTATCAGTGGGATTTCACCCCCATTTACCCCAGCCGGGAGGCCTGGGAAGCGGAATTCCGGGCCCTGACGAAGGAAACGGAGACCGTCGCCGCCCTGAAGGGGACCTTCAGGACCTCCCCCCAAAGCCTGAAGCAGGGGCTGGATACCCTGTTCGCCCTGGAGGAGCGGCTGGAGAAATGCGTCATCTACGCCATGCTCCACCAGTCTGCCGACGGCGGGGACGAGGAATATCAGGCCATGAACGAGCGGGCGGAGAACCTGGCCAACGCTTATTCCTCCGCCGTGAGCTTCCTGGAGCCGGAGATCCTCTCCATCGACCCGGATCAGCTCTCCGCCTGGCTGGATTGGCCGGAGATGGCGCTCTACCGCCACCGGATCCTGGATATCTGCCGGTCCCGGGATCACGTGCTGGACGAGGCCACGGAAGGCCTGCTGGCCCGGCTGGCCCGGCCCGCCTCCGCCCCGGGGAACGCCTTTTCCATGCTCCACGCCGTGGACATGACCTTCCCGAAGATCAAGGATGAGGAGGGCAACGAGGTCGCTCTCACCAACGGCAACTTCGAGGTGTTCCGGGTCAGCCGGGATCCCCGGGTGCGGGAGGACGCCTTCCGCCTCTACTTCGGGGCCTTTGAGAAGTTCAAAAACACCCTCACCGCCCTGTATTCCGGAAACGTGCAGATGGATAATTTCCGGGCCGTCACCCGGCATTATCCGGACGCCTGCACCGCCTCTCTGGACGGGAACAACGTCCCCGTGAGCGTGTACGACAGCCTGGTCTCCGCGGTGCATGAGGCCCTGCCGGATATGCGCCGGTATCTGGAGATCCGCCGGAAGCGCCTGGGGCTGGAGGAGCTCCACCTGTGCGATCTGTATACCCCCATCGTGGAGAACGTGGAGTTCCCCGTGTCCTTCGCCGAATCCCGGGACCTGGTGAAGAAGGCCCTCCTGCCCCTGGGGGCGGAGTACCAGACCCTGCTGGACCGGGCCTACGACGAGAAATGGATGGACGTATACGAGAACAAGGGCAAGGATACGGGGGCCTTCTCCTGCGGCATCTACGGGGTGCATCCCTACGTTCTGCTGAACTATACGGATACCCTGGAGGACGCCTTCACCGTGGCCCATGAGCTGGGCCATTCCATGCACAGCTTTTTCAGTGACCGGGCCAACGCCTACGCCAACGCGGGGTATTCCCTCATGGTGGCGGAGGTGGCCTCCACGGTGAACGAGGTGCTTCTCAGCCGGTATCTGCTGAAGACCGAGACGGATCCCCGCCGGAAGGCCTACGTGCTGAACCGCTTCCTGGAGGGCTTCCGCACCACTCTCTTCCGCCAGACCCTGTTTGCGGAGTTCGAGCGGAAGGCCCATGAGATGGACGCCGCCGGGGAGCCCCTCACCGCCTCCGCCCTGTCCCAGGTGTATCACGAGCTCAACGCCCTGTATTACGACGGCTGCGTGACGGACGGATACGGAGATATCGAGTGGGCCCGCATCCCCCATTTCTACCGGAGCTTCTACGTGTACCAGTATGCCACGGGCTTCAGCAGCGCCGTGGCAATCGCACAGCACATCCTGGATACCGGGGACGCCTCCGGCTACCTCCGCTTCCTCACCACCGGCGGCAGCGACTACCCCCTGGAGGAGCTGAAGGTCGCTGGGGTGGATCTGACGAAACCGGAGACGGTAAAGGATGCCCTGGCTGTTTTCTCCCGGACCCTCACGGAGTTTGAGGAGATCCTGAACAGCCTGTAAGGAAGGCGAACAGCCCCCGCACATAGGCCTCCCGGTCTCGGCGGAACCCGTCGCCGTGGCCGGACCGGAGCCGCAGGAGACGGCTCTCCTTCCCCGCGATCCAATATAGTCTCTCGGCTTCAGCCGCCGGGACCAGCTCATCCCCCTCCCCCCGGAGGAACAGGATCGGCGCTCTGGTCCCGGCGGTCTGTCTGCGAAGGGAGAGGGAGGGAAGGTCAAACCCGGCCTCCCGCCGCAGGAAAGCGGAGACCCCCCATTCCAGGAGCCTGCCTCCGCCGGACAGAGCCCGGTTTCCCAGGGACTGCAGATCGGGAACGGGACTGTCCGCCGCCACGGCCAGGAGTCCTTCCGGCCGCTCCGAGGCGGCGGCCAGGGCGGCGTTTGCTCCCAGGTCCACGCCGTGGAGGACGATCACTGCCCGGGGACGCCTTTCCCGGATCATATCCATCCAGGCCAGCACGTCCGCCCCGTCTCCGACCCCCAGGCCCCGGTATTTTCCTCCGCTTCCGCCGCAGCCCCGCAGGTCCGGGATGAGGGTGCTCCACCCACTGGCCCGGTAGGCCTCCCCCAGTCCGGCGAGGCTCTCCCCCGTCTCCCCCCAGCCGTGGAGGAGCAGGACCCACTTCTCGCCCGTCCCCGCGGTCATGGCGGAGGCCCGGAGCCGGACCCCGTCCCCGGCGATAAGGGTCCATTCCTCCCCCGGGGGCGGGCTGCCCGCCGGCCCCCGTCCCGCCAGTCCCAAAGCCAGGCTGCGGGAGAGCAGGAGCCACATGGCCAGGGCCCCCAGCAAAACTCCCGCCAGGGGCGGGAGGATGGTTTTGAATATACGTCTCATGGGGGAAGTATGGGCAAAGAAGGAGGAAAGTATACAGGGGACCTCGCCGCCGCAAATCCTGCACACCGCATTGCCGCGGTGAGGATCGTTTCTGCCGACGGTTTCGTTAAATTGCCTCCGGCGGGAGAGGCTTCCGTGCTGCAGGGGGCCGCTCGCCGCGGGTCGGTACCATAGATCGTTTCTGCCGATGTTTTGTCAGGTTCCCTCCGGGGGCCGGGTTTCTTTTTGCACGCCAAAAAGAAATCCGGTAAAGAAAGTCAAAACCTCCGGCTAAGCCGGAGGCTTGAGTAGCCCTAAAAGGGCATTTTACAGACGAAAGCCCCTCAAGGGGCTCTCTTTACGCCCTCTTGTTCTCGCGACCCGTAAACGGGTCAACGAACTCCTTGAGGCTCATTTGATCTGCCATCTCGTCTTCTCTTAATTGGTTTCTGATGTATTCCTGAATTTGCTTTTTATTGCGTCCTACCGTATCCACGAAATATCCTCTCGCCCAAAAATGTCTGTTTCCGTACTTGTATTTCAGATTCGCGTGTCTGTCGAAAATCATCAGGCTGCTCTTTCCTTTCAGGTATCCCATGATTTGCGACACGCTGTACTTCGGAGGGATGCTTATCAGCATATGGATGTGGTCTGGACACAGTTCCGCCTCAATGATTTCCACACCTTTTTGCTGGCACAGTTGTCTAAGTATTTTCCCTATGTCCACCTTTATCTCTCTGTATATGGCCTGTCGCCTGTATTTTGGTGCAAATACAATGTGGTATTGACATCTCCATGATGTGTGCTCTAAACTGCCTATGTCTTTATCTTTCACGATAAGACCTCCCTGTTATTGTAGTTGTGTGGTCGGCAAACCACTTCTACTTTAACCGGGAGCTTTTTTCTTGTCTACTTCGCCCCTCGCTAGAAGCTCTCCTTGTCCCCCGGCAAAGCCGGGGGTTGCCTTTGATGCAATCAAAGCGCATGGGGGAACCTTACGAAAGGTTCCCCCATGACCCCCTCCACCCGGCCAAGGGAGAAACCGCGCGGCGGTTTCCCCCATTGGATCCTCCTTCCAGGGAACGGGGGACGGGAGCTTTGCGCAGGGAAAAAGTTGCGATATGCAAGGCCCATCGTCCGAACGCTTGAGTATTCAGACTAAGTTTCTCCCGTCTTTCGTAAAACCTCCGTAAGCCCGGGGAGGATCCAATGGAGGGGCCCGCAGGCCCCGCCTTGGCCGTCGGGAGGGTTTCCAAAGGGGACCGCCTCGGAATAGGTCCCCTTTGGCGGTTTCTTTTGCCGCTTTCTTTGGCGGCAAAGAAAGCGGCCCGCCGGAGGCAAATGAAAGAAAACATCGGCAGAAACGATCTTTGTCAAGCCCCCGGCAGCGGCCCCCGCCGACCGGGATAATCGGATCACAGCCGGGAGATGGCGTCCGCCAGGACCCCCTCGGCAGAGGGGACCGTGACCTCGAACCCTTTGTCCATCAGCTCCTTCGCCCCGTCCCCGGCGAGGAAGGCCCGGTCCGCGGCCTGCAGCATGCTCAGGTCGTTCAGGGCGTCCCCGCAGCACACCAGGGTATGGCAGCCCAGGAGCTTCTGCAGTCTTCTTGCGGTCTCCCCCTTGCTGCAGCCCAGGGCCTGGGCTTCGATGAGGAAGGGCAGGCTGCGGCTGCCCGTGCAGCCGGTGCCCGGGGCGTTCACTTCCTCCAGGATGCCTCCGAACAGGGCGTCGATCTCCCCATCGGAATACCGGAACCAGTCCGGCTCCTCCCCCTCCCCCTTTCCCCGGGAGCTCCCGGGCGAGCCGGAAACGGCAAACTGGAGCCAGGGCCGGGGCACCTCCCCCAGAGGCGCCTGACGGATGGGGACCCCCATCTTCTTCATGATCTCCGCCAGCCCCATATCCTCCCCGAAGACGTAGGTCTCGGCGGGACACTGGATCTCAAAATGCAGCTGCGGATACTTCTCCAGCAGCCGGGTGAAGAGGCGGCGGGCCTCCTCCGGCAGGACCCCCTGCCAGAGGCTTTTCTCTCCCCGGTAATCGTAGATCTCCGCCCCGTTGAAGACGACGTGGGGAGCGTTGGTGGGCAGCTGGTCCCAGCGGCTCCTGTGGCTGAGCCGGGTATGGCCGGTGGCGATGGAAAGGAGCCCTCCCCCCTCCATAAAGCGGAGGACCGCCTCCGTGTTGGCCGGGGGGACCTTGCGGTCCGGTCCGGTCACGGTGCGGTCCCAATCGCTCACCAGCAGGATGCCGGTGTATTTCCCCATATCAGCAGGAGAGGATGTAGCCGCCGTCGATGACCTGGGCGGTGCCGGTGACCTGGGCAGCGGCGGGAGAGGCGAAGTACACCGCCAGGGCGCCCACCTCGATGGGCTCGCCGAAGCGGCCGAGAGGCATCTGGTTGTTGATGTAGTCGAACATATCCTTGGGGATGAACTGGCTCAGGTCGGTGTTGGTGAAGCCCGGGCAGATGGCGTTCACGCGGATGTTGTACTTGCCCAGCTCGCAGGC
>JAFZVM010000034.1 GCA_017617795.1 Oscillospiraceae bacterium | reverse complement strand
GGGATCACTCCCGGCCGTCCCCTCTCTTTAATATCTTTTGTTTATCACGGCGATTATTGGGAGAAGGGCAACTTAGCCCTTCAACTCCGCATATCTGCCCTCTTTCCTGGCGGGCGCTTTGGCTTCTCCCTCGGGCCAGCCCAGGCAGAGACCCAGGGTGAAGATCTCCCCTTCGCCGATGCCCAGCTTTTCCCGCCAGGGCGCGCCGGCGGGGGAACGCATGAAGTCCCGGATGCAGCCGATCATCACCGTGCCCAGGCCCAGGGACTGGGCGGCCAGGCACATATTCTCCGCCACGATGCCGGAATCCATCTCCGTATAGGGAAAGTCCTTGGGGCCAAAGAGGAAGAAGAACACGGGGGCTTCATAGTCGAAGGGCAGAGGACGGATGGTACGGCCGCCGGAGGCGGTGAAGTCCTCCCGCAGCTGCTGACGCAGGGCTGGATCCCGGAGACAGACGATTTTGATCTCCTGCTCGTTCCGCGCCGTGGGGGCCCAGAGGCCCGCGTCTGCCACCGCCTGCACCAGGTCCTCCGGCACCGGGTCGGTCTTGTATTTGCGGATGCTCCGCCGTTCCAGAATGTCCTTTTGGGTGGGATTCATGGAAATACCTCCTTAACGATATGTTGTTCTGTCCGCAGTATACCAAGCCGCAAAGGGAATTGCAAGGAAGAAAAGCGGGGGAGTGTTTCCCGTGAAACAGGAATCAAACGGAACAGCGGCGGTGAAAATGTTTCACGTGAAACATTCGGTTTTTTTTCCGATCCCGTTGAAATCCGCGGAGCAAAGGGATATACTGATTTCGCTATGGGAAAGACGATCGCTTTATTCAACCAAAAAGGCGGGGTGGGAAAGACCACCACCTGCGTGAACCTGTGCTGCGCCCTGCATGATCTGGGCCTGCGGGTTCTCATCGTGGACTGTGATCCCCAGGGTCACAGTACCTCTGGCATGGGCATCAATAAGGCCAACGCGGCGCCGAATACCTATCAGATGCTTCTGGAGGGGGTCCCGGCGGAAAAAGCCATCCACAAAACGCCCTACGGCGACGTGATCCCCTGCAACAAGGACCTTTTCGGTTCCGGGCTCCTTCTGGGAGAAAAGGAACGAAGGGAATTCGTGCTTCGGGACGCCCTGGCGCCGGTGAAGTCCGCATACGACTATATTTTCGTGGATTGCCCGGCTCTGCTGGAGCTGCTCACTCTGAACGCCCTGTGCGCCGCGGATTCCATCCTGGTCCCGGTGCAGTGCGAATATCTGGCGCTGGAGGGGCTCAGCGAGCTCATGGGGACGATAAAAATGGTGCGGCGCACCCTGAATCCGACTCTGGAGCTGGAGGGCGTCGTTCTCACCATGTACGACGGCAGAACGAATCTCAGCCTGCAGGTTGCGAACGCCGTCAAAAAACACATGAAACAATCGGTTTACAAGACGGCCATCCCCAGAAACGTGCGGCTCAGCGAGGCCCCCAGCCACGGGATGCCCGTCCTACGCTACGACAGGAGCTCCCGGGGAGCGGAAGCCTACATGGAACTGGCCAGGGAGTTTGTCGCGCGGAATCCGAAGGGAGGAGGCTGATATGGCAAAGAAAGGACTGGGCAGCGGCCTGGACGCCTTGTTCGGCAGCGACGCGGATCTGAAAGAGGACGCCGGCCTGCTGAATCTGCCCATCAGCAAAGTGGAACCGGCCGCGGATCAGCCCAGAGAACGCTTCGATCCCGAAGCCCTGGGCGAACTGGCGGATTCCATCCGGCAGCACGGCGTGCTGCAGCCCATCGCCGTCCGGGCTCTGGGCGGCGGGTATTACCAGATCATCGCCGGAGAACGCCGGTGGCGGGCCGCCCGGGAGGCGGGACTGGACATGATCCCCGCCCGGGTCCTGGAGGCAGACGATCGTTCCGCCAAGGTGCTGGCCCTGGTGGAGAACCTCCAGCGGCAGGATCTGAACCCCGTGGAGCAGGCCAAGGGCCTGAACAGCCTGATGAAGGATTTCGGCCTGACCCAGGAGGCCGCGGCGGAACAGGTGGGCTTTTCCAGGCCCGCCGTAGCCAACGCCCTGCGGCTGCTGAGCCTGCCGGAGCCGGTGCTGGCTATGTTGGAGGAGGGAAGCCTGACCTCCGGCCATGCCCGGGCGCTGCTGGCCCTGGGGGACGAGGAGTCCATCTGCCGGGCGGCGGAGCTGGTGGTGAAGGAGGAGCTGAGCGTTCGTCAGACAGAAGAGCTGATCAAACGCAGGAAGGCGGCCCCGAAGAAAAAGAAAGAATCCCCCCGCAGCATCTACGTGCGCGATCTGGAGGAGCGGCTGGGCAGCCACTGGAACCGGAAGGTGCGCATCACGGAAGGGAAGCGCCGGGGAAAACTGGAGATTGAATATTACGGCAACGAGGATCTGGACCGTCTGCTGGCGGCCATGAACGCCTCTCTGCCGGATTGAGGAGAGTTCGTCAATGCTGGATATCAGATTCGTGCGGGAGCATCCCGATGAGGTCCGGGAGAATATCCGCAAAAAGTTTCAGGAGCAGAAGCTGCCCCTGGTGGATGAGGTGCTTGCCCTGGATGCGGAGCTCCGGGCGGTAAAAACGGAAGCGGACAGCCTCCGGGCCAGGCGGAACAGCCTGTCCAAACAGATCGGCGTCCTCATGGGCCAGGCGAAAAAGGATCCCGCCAAGGCTGCGGAGGCGGAGGCGGTGAAGGCCCAGGTGGCGGAGCAGGCGGCCCGTCTGGCGGAGCTGGAGGGGAAGGAGCCGGGACTGGAGGAGGCGCTCACAAAGCGGATGATGTCGATCCCCCAGATGATCGATCCCAGCGTGCCCATCGGCCCGGACGACAGCCATAACGTGGAGGTGCAGCGCTTCGGGGATCCCCTGGTGCCGGACTTCCCCGTGCCCTACCATACGGAGATCATGGAATCCCTGGACGGCATCGACCTGGACGCCGCCCGCCGGGTGGCCGGGAACGGCTTCTATTACCTGAAGGGGGATATCGCCCGGCTCCACAGCGCAGTGCTTTCCTACGCCCGGGATTTTATGATCGACAAGGGCTTCACCTATTATATCCCGCCCTTTATGATCCGGTCCAACGTGGTCACGGGCGTTATGTCCTTCAGCGAGATGGACGCCATGATGTACAAGATCGAAGGGGAGGATCTGTATCTCATCGGCACCAGCGAGCACAGCATGATCGGCGCATTTATCGATCAGATCCTGGAGGAGAAGGAGCTGCCCTGCACCCGCACCAGCTATTCTCCCTGCTTCCGGAAGGAGAAGGGAGCCCACGGCATCGAGGAACGGGGCGTCTACCGCATCCACCAGTTCGAGAAGCAGGAGATGATCGTAGTCTGCAGGCCCGAGGAGAGCAAGGACTGGTACGAGCGCATGTGGCGGTACAGCGTGGAGCTCTTCCGGAGCATGGAGATCCCCGTGCGGCAGCTGGAATGCTGCTCCGGCGATCTGGCGGACCTGAAGGTGAAATCCTGCGATATCGAAGCCTGGAGCCCCCGGCAGCAGAAGTACTTTGAGGTCTGCTCCTGCTCCAATCTGGGGGACGCCCAGGCCCGGCGGCTGAAGATCCGGGTCCGGGGTGCGGACGGGAAGCTGTACCTGCCCCACACCCTGAACAACACCGTAGCGGCGCCTCCCCGGATGCTCATCGCCTTCCTGGAGAACCATCTCCAGGCGGACGGCAGCGTCACCATCCCCCAGGTGCTCCGGCCCTACATGGGCGGCAAGGAGCGGCTCATTCCCAAGAAGGTTCAATAATTGACATATATTGGCAACAACAAAATGATGAAAGGAAGGAAAAGAACATGAAGAAAATGGCAAAAGAGTTCAAGGACTTTATCGCAAAAGGCAACGTCCTTGACATGGCCATCGGCGTCATCATCGCCGGCGCCTTCGGAAAGATCACCACCTCTGTGGTGAACGACATCCTGATGCCCGTCATCGGGGCGATCTTCGGCGGCGCCAGCCTGACGGACACCCTGAACATCACCCTGCGGGCCGCGGAGCTGGACGCCGCAGGCGAAGTGGTGAAGCCCGCCTGCGTGCTGGGCCTGGGGACCCTGATCACCGCGATCATCGACTTCATCATCATCGCCCTCATCTGCTTCCTCATCGTGAAGGCCTTCAACAAGGCCAGAGCCAAGGCGGAGGCCAAGAAGAAGGAAGAGGAAGCCGCCGCTGCCGCCGCCGCGGAGGAAGAGGCCAAGGCCAAGGCCGAGGAAGAGGCTGCCGCCGCCAAGGAAGCCCGCCTCAACGATCCCGGCGTGCAGATGCTCAAGGAGATCCGGGATCTGCTGAAGAAGCAGCAGTAAACCATGAAGACGCTGACGAAGGTCATCGTGTTCGCCCTGTTGGCCATCGCGGTGGGCTTCGGCGTGCACTACGTCCTGCGGGAAATGGGCGTGCTCATGGATCCGGACGCGGATCCCACCCAACTGGCCGGCACCGCCATGACAACGGCCAGGGCCATGTTCGTGGAGAAATCCGACGCGATCCAGACCCTGACTGCCGGGATCCTGGAGGAGCCCGGCCTGGAGCTTCTGGCCGGGGAGGACGGGTCCGTCTGGATGCGCAGGGGAGAGGGGGATCCGATCCCCGCCGCCCTGGAGGACGAGGCCGCGCAGACCGCCCTGGCGGAGGTGTTCGGGGAATACGAGGCCGGCGGAAAAGTGCTGCAGGTGCTGGTAAAGGCGGACGCGGTGCTCTTCTACACCGCGTACCCCAAGGGTGGCTGCGCCGGTTTCCTCTATGAGAAGGAGCTGAACGGCACCGCTTACTACGACTACGTGGAGCTGGTGGAAAACTGGAAGCTCTTCTACCGCATCCCGCTGAAATGAGGACGCTGGAAACGGCCCTGGCGGCCTGCGCTCAGTCCCTGGGCATTACGCTTCCGGATGGGGCGCCGGAGCGCTTCCGGGTCTACTATGACCTGCTGGAGGAGCGGAACCGGGTCATGGATCTCACCGCCGTGGCGGGGGAGGAGGAGACGGCCTTCCGGCATTTCGGGGACAGTCTCACCCCCCTCCTGTGCGAGGATCTCCGGGATAAACGCCTGCTGGACGTGGGTTCCGGCGCGGGTTTCCCCGGCCTGCCCCTGCTCCTGGCGGAGCCCAGCCTGCATCTGACCCTGCTGGACAGCCAGGGGAAGCGGGTCCGGTTCCTGGAGGAGCTGTGCGCCCGTCTGGGGGTGGAGGCGGAATGTCTCCAGGCCCGGGCGGAGGAGCAGGCCCTGCTGCCGGGATACCGGGAAAGCTTCGACGTGGTGACCAGCCGGGCGGTGGCGCGGCTCAGCCTTCTAGGGGAGCTGTGCGTTCCCTTCCTGAAGGTTGGGGGCTGCTTCCTGGCCATGAAGGCGGAGGACTGCGGGGAAGAGCTGGAGGAGGCCCGTCCGGGCCTGGGGACCCTGGGGGGCAAGGTGGAGGCGGTACGGGAATTCACGGTAGGGGAGACCCGCCGGAAGATCCTGGTGATCCGAAAGGTCCGGCCGACGCCCAAGGGATACCCACGGAAGTATGCCCGCATGGTGAAAAAACCGTTATAAAACTGAAGGGGATGCTGCAACATGCAGCATCCCCTATGAATTGCCCGCACCGCGGGCATGAAATTCCGCTTTGCGGAGTGAAATGCGGCTTGCGCCGCGTGAAATCCCGCCCTATGGGCGGGATTGAGGTATCCCCTTCGGGGTTGATTTGTATTAAGGGGGCGTTTTACAACGCCCCCTCAGACTGTAGACAAAGTACCAATGCCTCGCAGAGTTCGCGGCTCGGAAGCCGCGAAATAGTTTGGATCATTTTCGGGCGGAATTCATTTCTGCCCGAAAATACATCTATCGCCGCAAGTGTCGAAGTGTTCGCCGAGGCGCGCAGCGGCGATGCAATCCTTCTCGAATCGGAGCCCAGCGAAGCGGGTCCGATTCGAAGGGTGTCGACAATACTTTGTCGACACCCTCAGGGGGCGTTTTACAACGCCCCCTTTTTGATCCATATCTGCAGGTCAGACCGGCGGTCGTTTACCAGTCGGAATCCCAGTCCGTGTCCCCGGCGTCCCAGCTGTCATAATCATAACTGTCGCCGCCGTAGTCGGAGCCGGAGTCCTGGAGCTCGTCCCAGAGCTGGGAATCGGTGAAGGAGCTGCCGCCCCAGGAATCATCGTACTCGTTTCCCTGATAATAATCCCGGTAGTCCTCGTAGGGGAAGGTGTCCACCTCGTACCAGTCGTCCGCATAGAGGCTGTCCGCGAACCAGGCGGTGCCGTAGTGGTAGAACAGCTCCTCTCCCACCCGGTAGTAGCCGTCGTTCCGGTGAGTGATGCGGTTGGATATGGCGGTAAAGACCGAGCTGAGGGCGAACAGGATCACCAGAGGCAGGATGATGTTCCGCAGGAAATTCCCACGGCGGCGCCCGCCGCCCCGGGTCGTACCGGAGGAAGCGGAGGTCCGCCGGAGATTGGACCGGAGCTCATGCTCCGCCATGAGCTTATCGTACAGCTCCCCCACGGCGTGGGCTTCGTCCGGCCCGCGGTACCGGATAGCCCGGCTCCCGTCCGCCTTGTTCTTGTAGACCACAAAGTCCGACCCGTCCCGATAGATGCCGAAGGCCCGGGGTTCCCGATAGTCTTCCCCGATAAAGAAGCGCATCTTCTCCAGGGGCATGCCTTTGGAGGCGCAATAGGCCTGCAGCTCGGCTATGGTCCGGGGTCTGCCCCCGGTCCCGGCGGGGGCGGCGGAGACGCCGGGGAGATAATAGGGGTTCGGCGCGCCGCACTGCGGGCAGTTCTGCTCATCGGAGCTCATGGAAGATCCGCAGTATTCGCAGCGAATCGTCGCCATTCGGATCCCTCCTTACTTTGCCGGAAATCGGCCGGTACCCCGGCCGGCCACCATGATACCATGTTTCCGCGGCAGCGTCAAATCCGCGGGGACATAGAAAACATCCCCCGGGGGAGGATGTTTTCTGTAGAAATACATGGTATAATCAGGCAAGAGCGAAAGGAGGCGGGAGGATGAGCCGCAGGAAAAGATCCTTCCTCTGCCATGAGGGAGGCCACGGGGAGGCGGGGCATACCGGAGGTCACAGCCATGAGGAGCATGACCATGAGCACGAGCATCCCCACACCCATACCCACCAGAACACCAGGCAGGTCCTGAACCGCCTTTCCCGGATCACCGGCCATCTGAACGCGGTAAAGACCATGGTGGAGACCGGCCGGGACTGCTCCGAGGTGCTGATCCAGCTGGCGGCGGTGCAGTCCGCCCTGAACGGGGTCTGCCAGGTGATCCTGGAGGACCATATCGACCACTGCATCGTGGACGCGGTGCAGACCGGGGACCTGGCCGCCATCGAGGAGCTGAACAAGGCCATCAAGACCCTGATGAAAAAATAAAAAACGACAGATAAACGGCATGGGGGCGTTTTTCAACGCCCCCGCCTTGCAAATCATCCCCGAAGGGGATCCCTCAATGCCGCCCATAGGGCGGTATTTCATGCGGCGCAAGCCGCATTTCACTCCGCAAAGCGGAATTTCATGCCCGCAAAGCGGGCAATTCATTGGGGATGCTGCATTTTGCAGCATCCCCGCGCTTTCTCTTTATTCGACGCGGAGGTCCCGCAAAAAATCTGTCAGCATGGCGGATAGGGTCCCCTCGTAATCCGAATCGATCAGCGTGACCGCTTCGCCCCTTTCCCCGAAACGCCTGCGGTAAGAACGATTGTCCGCCTTCAGGCCTTCCGGGGAGACGCCCGAGTCGTCCAGCCGGGATTCGATATCCGAGGCGTGCCGGAGGATCTCCCCGAAGTTCTGATCTATGTAGGCGTCGGTAAACGCCAGGCAGATGAATCGGATGGACGCCAGATACGGCGCGGAAAAATCCTTCCGCCAGTCCGGAGGGATATAGCAGCCCTCCAGGATCAGATCCTGCCGGTTCTCCGCGGCGGTTTTGACCATCTCCCGGAGGATGGGCCAGAGATAGTCCGTCAGAGCGTCGTCGTCCTCCGGCGTCAGCGTCGTGTTCCCGCTGCGGATCAGCCCCATCTTCAGATGGTCGATGGAGAGACAGGAATAATGAAGCTTCTCCAGCAGCCGCTGGGCCAGGAGGGTCTTCCCGGTATGGGACGCCCCGGTGATCAGGATCACCATAGCCCATCAGCCTCCCAGCTGCAGAACTTCCTTCAGCGCCGTGTATTCCCGCAGATACAGGCCCCGTTTCATGCCCTTTTCTCCCGCGTAGTCGTCATACCGGGAAAAGATGGCCAGGGCTTCCTCCGGGGTGACCCACTTGGGCTCCAGCTTCAGGCGTTCCTCCAGGTCCGTGGGCTTCCGCTCCGTTTCCCCGACAGCCACGGCGGGGAAATAATGGTTGATATGCCGCAGATCGCCGAAGTATTCGATGATCTCCAGGGCGCAGTCCCGGGGCTCGATGAGATAGCCGGATTCCTCCGCCACCTCCCGGATCACCGTGTCCCGGTCCGTCTCCCCCTCCTCCTTGCCGCCGCCGGGGATCATCCAGAGGTCGCCGGAGGCGGGGTAGTGGGACAGGAGCACCAGCCCATCCCGGAGCACGATGCCCCGGCAGGCCCTGCGGGTGCGGGTGAATTTTCCGGAATAGCCGGGATCCACAAATTCTATGGTCTTCATCTTATGTTCTCCCTTCGTCCAGATCCGCCCGGATCAGGGCAAGAAGCCGGTCTGCCAGCTGGCTGGCGGGGTATTTCCCCAGCCGCTCTCCCTTTCGGAACAGGATGCCGTAGTCCCGGCCCCCGGCTATGCCGTAGTCCGCCCCGGAGGCTTCCCCGGGACCGTTCACCACGCAGCCCATCACCGCCACCTTCAGGGGGCGTCGGATATCCTTCAGCCGGTCCTTCACCTCCGCGTACAGGGCGGGGAGGTCGATCTCCGTCCGCCCGCAGGTGGGGCAGGCGATCAGCTCCGGCCCATCCCGGCGCAGGCCAACGGCCCGGAGGATCATGAGTCCCACCTCCGGCTCCCGGACGGGATCCCCGGTGAGGGAGACCCGCAGGGTATCCCCGATGCCCGCCAGCAGCAGGGCGCCGATGCCCGCGGCGGATTTGATCACCGCCTGCTCCCCGCCGCCGGTCTCCGTGACCCCGATGTGCAGGGGGTAGTCCGTCCGCTCCGCCGCCAGGCGGTTGGCCGCCACGGTGCCCGCCACGTCGGAGCATTTGAGGCTCAGGCAGATGTCGTCGAAGCCGAATTCATTCAGCAGGCGCACGTGGCCCAGGGCGCTGTCCACCATGGCCTCCGGGGTGACGCCGCCGTATTTCTCCAGCAGGGATTTTTCCAGGCTGCCCCCGTTGATGCCGATGCGGATGGGAAGGCCGTTCGCCCGGCAGGCGTCTGCCACCTTCCGCACGTTTTCCTTCCCGCCGATGTTGCCGGGATTGATGCGGACGGCGGCCATGCCGCTCTCCGCCGCTGTCAGGGCCAGGCGGTAGTCGAAATGGATGTCCGCCACCAGGGGAACGGGGGAGGAATCCGCGATCTCCCGCAAGGCCGCCGCGGCCTTCGGGTGGGGCACCGCCAGGCGCACGATCTCCGCCCCCGCCGCCGCCAGGGCCCGGATCTGGGCCAGGGTGGAGACCGGGTCTTCGGTCTTCGTATTGCACATGCTCTGGACGGAGACCGGTGCGCCGCCCCCCACGGGAACGGAGCCCACCATCAAACGCTTGGTCATAAAGCACCTCCGGGAGCGGGTCCGATTCCTTGAAACACACGGAAAGCCTCGCAGAGTTCCCGCCCGCAGGCGGGAATTCGGTGGGATCATTTCGGGGCGGAATTCATTTCTGACCCGAAATACTTCTCACGGAGCGGACTGTGCGAGCATGTTCGCGCGATGGGACCCGCCGCGAAGCGGTGGGTGTGCGAACCAATGCGAGTGCGGGGAGCGGAGTGCGGACCTCACTCAAATCGGAGCCCAGCGAAGCGGGTCCGATTTGACTGGATTAAAACAGCTTATAGATATCGTTGAACATCACAAAGGCCATGAGGCCCAGCAGGAGCACCAGGCCCCCGGCATGGATATAGCTCTCGATCTTCGGATTCGGCTTCCGCCGGATGATCAAAGCGATGAGGGAGAAGACCAGCATGGAGAAGATCCGGCCTCCGTCCAGGGCGGGGATGGGCAGGAGGTTCATCACCGCCAGGTTCACGGCGATGAAGGCCACCAGGCCGAAGACGTTGGACAGCCCTTCCCCCACCGTGGCGGCCTGGGTGCCCACGTCCCCCATGGCCTTCACCATGCCCACGGGGCCGGACAGATCCTTCACCCCCGCCTTGCCGGCGATCAGATACCGCAGGCTGACCCATACCACCCGTACGTAGTACTGGCAGTCATACCAGCTCTCCCGCAGGGCGGAGCCGGGGGTCAGGGCTTCCTGGGTGAAATACAGGCCGTAGTACTGGCCCTCCTCCCCCGTGAGCGCGTCCGTATAGGTGCGCTTCTGCAGGGGCAGGTCCTCCAGGGTGATCTTTTTCCCGTCCCGGCGGATCACCAGGTCCACCGTCTCTCCCCCTTCCAGGGAGAGAAAGAGGGTCAGGTCCCGGGGGTTGTTCACCCCCCAGCCGTTGACGGAGAGGATCCGGTCCCCGGCCATCAGCCCTTGTTCCCCCTCCAGGGGGAAGCCCTCCATAAAACCGGAGAGGGTGCTGGTCCCCACCACGTAGTTCCCCGCCAGGGAGCTGATGAGGTACAGGAGCAGGGTGATGAGGAAGCCGATAAAGAAATTCATCAGAGAGCCCGCCGCCAGCACGATGAAGCGCTGCCACAGGGGCTTGGCGGTGAAGGCCCGGGGATCGTCGCTCTCCCCGTCCTCCCCCTCGATGGCGCAGAAGCCGCCGATGGGCAGGGCCCGGAGGCTGTATTCCGTCTCCCCCTTCTTCCGCTTGAACAGGGTAGGGCCCATGCCGATGGAGTACTCGTTCACCCGGATGCCGAAGAGCTTGGCGGCGCTGAAGTGCCCCAGCTCATGGACGGCGATGAGCACCCCGAACATGAGGATGCCGATCAGGATATAGAGGACAGACACGCTTCCGCGCACCTCCTTGCTTCATGATCCGCCGCTTCCACAGCCTCCAGGCTGTCTCCCGGCAGACCGGGAAGGGCGTCCATCACCCGGCGCACCAGGGCCGGGATCCCCGTAAAGGAGAGTTTATTTCCCAGGAAAGCCGCCACGGCCACTTCGTTGGCGGCGTTCATCACGGCGCAGTCCGCCTTTTCGCTTGCCGCCGCCTCCCGGGCGATGGCCAGGCAGGGGAAACGGTCCGTATCCGGTTCCAGGAAGGTGAGAGGCGGGGCCTGGGTCAGGTCCAGGGGCGCCGCGATGGAGGGCAGGCGCTCCGGCCAGGTGAGGGCCAGCTGGATGGGCAGGCGCATATCCGGACTTCCCAGCTGGGCGATCACCGCCCCGTCCGCAAACTCCACCGCGCTGTGGACGATGCTCTGGGGATGGACCAGGACCCGGATCTTCTCCGGGGGCACCCGGAAAAGGTGCATGGCCTCGATGAGCTCCAGGCCCTTGTTCATCAGGGTGGCGCTGTCGATGGTCACCTTGGGGCCCATGCTCCAGTTGGGATGCTTCAGCGCCTGGGCCGGGGTCACCCGCTCCAGCTCCTCCGCAGAAAGATCCCGGAAGGGGCCGCCGGAGGCGGTGAGCAGGATGCGCTTCGGCTCCGGGTTGCCGTTCAGACACTGGAAGATGGCGCTGTGCTCGCTGTCCACGGGGATGAGCTCCGCCCCGCAGCGGTCCACCGCCGCCAGGAGGATGCGCCCCGCGCATACCAGGGTCTCCTTGTTGGCCAGGGCCAGGCGTTTCCCCGCCTCCGCCGCAGCCAGGGCGGGACGGAGCCCCGCCGCCCCGGACATGGCCCCCAGGACCGTATCCGCCTCGGGCATCCGGGCGATCTCCCCCAGGGCTTCGGGGCCGGAGAGGACCTTTGTTTCCGTGTCCGCCAGGGCGATGCGCAGCGCCTTCGCCGCCGTTTCATCCCCCAGCACCGCATATTTCGGGCGGAATCTTCTTGCCTGGGCCTCCAGGAGCTCCCCGCTCCGCCCCGCCGCCAAAGCGCAGACGGGGAGACCCAGGTCCTCCGCCACCTCCAGGGCCTGCCGGCCGATGGAGCCGGTGCTGCCCAGAACGGTCAATGCCATATCAGAATACCTCCAGAAGCAGGAAAAGCAGCAGCACCGCCGGGGCGGTGAAGCTGGTGCTGTCGAACCGGTCGTAGGCTCCCCCGTGGCCGGGAAGCAGGCGGCCGTAGTCCTTGGCCCCGTACTGCCGCTTGATGAGGGAGAAGGCCAGGTCCCCCAGCTGGGCGCAGCAGCCGCACAGGAGACCCGTGACGGCCAGCTTCCCCAGACTGCAGGAAATGCCGAAGGCCCGGAGGATCAGCCCGTAGATCACCATGCCCAGGGTGGCGACCAGCAGGCCGCCGATCAGCCCTTCGATGGTCTTGTTGGGACTGGTGCGGGGACTCATCTTATGCTTCCCCATGGACCGGCCCACGAAGTAGGCGCCGCTGTCCCCGGTGAAGGTGACGAACAGGGGGGCCAGGACCAGGAGCCGGCCGTTTTCCCCGCAGCGCAGAGCGGTCATGGCCGCCAGGCCCAGGGGGACCAGCAGGCCGGAGAACACCGCCCCCGCCAAACCTTCCGTGCCGAAGGGCTTATCCTTTTCATAGTATGCCACCCACAGGAGGAACAGAAGGACCAGGAAGGGGAGGATCAGGTACAGCACGCTGCCGTACCCCCAAAGGAGCACCAGAGCCTGGACGGCGGCGGCGGAGACCATGCACAGGACCATGGCGGCCTTCCGGTCCCCCAGCCCCTGGACGTGGAACAGCTCGTGCACGCCGATGCAGCACACGGCTCCGAAAAGAACGGCCGTGGCAAAGGGGGGAAGGACGCAGAGCACCGCCAGCAGCAGAGGGATGCCGATGGCGGCGACGATGATTCGTTGTTTCATAAGTGGACCTCCTTGTGGCGGGGGAAAGGCTTCCCGCCGCAGCGGTAAGGCCCCCTCCGGGAGGGGGCTCCGGCAAAGCCGGTGGGGGAGAACGCGGGAAACAAGTTGTTTCTTCTGAAATCTGTTTTTGCCTCCGGCGGCCCGGTTTCTCTTGCGCGAGAGAAACCGGGGAAAGAGCGCGGCAGGGGCGTCCCCCTGCACCCCCGGTGCGGCGGGCGCTGAAGCGAAGGGGGCATAGGTTCGACGATAAACAAGCGGGTGCGGAACGTCAGCTTGCCGAATTTGAATCTGCTTGGCAATAGTCGTTTGCTTTTCAGGGTGGATATCTGTAGATCGGCAATG
>JAFZVM010000033.1 GCA_017617795.1 Oscillospiraceae bacterium | reverse complement strand
GAAGAGGAGGAGCGATCGAACGCACGCAAGCATTCGCGGCCCTTACGGCAACCGCGGATGCGCAGCCCGTGAGATCCGCGACGACGACAGCACGGCGCCAACACAAAGACAGCAGACGCAAAAATGCGCCTGCTGTTTTTCATCCTTTTCTTCCTTATCCCCTCTTCCCTGATCTCTCCCGCACCGCTTTCCCTTCCGGCGCATACACTGTATCGGAGCCTGAAACGCTCCAGTCTGATGCAAGGGCGTGTATACTGCTATGGCTACCTTCACCAATTCCGCGACGCTGCGCTACGGCGGCGTCACCGTGACCTCCAACACCGTCACCGGCACCCTGCCGGACAGCCTGGTCCTGACCAAGACTCCGGTGGCGGAGGATTATTCTGCCAATGATACCGTGACCTATGTCCTCTCCCTGGTGAACCCCGGGGATACGGCGCTGACGGACCTGATCCTCACGGACGATCTGGGGGGCTACGACTTTGGGACGGAGACCCTCTATCCCCTGACCTATGAACCCGATACCCTGCGTCTGTTCGTGGACGGGCTGCTCCAGGCAGCTCCGGCGGTGGCCCCCGGGCCGCCCATGGTCATCAGCGGCGTTTCCGTTCCCGCCGGAGGCGAGGCGCTGCTGGTGTACGAGACCAGGGTGACGGAATACGCTCCCCTGGGCGAAACCGGGGAGATCACCAACACCGTTACGGTTACAGGCCTCCCCGCCCCCGTCACCGCCTCTGCGACGGTGACCCCCGAGGCGGCGGCAGAGCTGACCATCCGCAAGGCCCTGGAACAGGCCGCCGAGAAGCAGACGGGGAACATCACTTATACCTTCACCATCGAAAACGCGGGCAACACCCCCGCGGCGGCGGCGGAGAACGTCATCCTGGAGGATACTTTCCAGCCCGTGCTGACGGATCTCACCGTCACCTGCAGCGGTACGGCGTGGACCCAGGGTACGGAGTATGTCTATGACGAAACCTCCGGCCTGTTCACCACCCAGCCCGGGGCCATCACCGTACCCGCGGCAGCCTATACCCAGGATCCGGACACAGGAGTCTGGACTGTGACTCCCGGCATGACCGTCATCACGGTCACGGGAACCATTTAAAATCACCCGGTCGGTGAAAACAGGAAGTCCGGAGGCGCATTTGCGTCTCCGGACGATTATTGCGTTCACACCATGGCTCTGAGGATCAGCCCCGCGGCCAGGAAGAGGACCCCCACGGCCACAAAGGGCATGAAGCCCAGGGGCGCGCGGCTGCGCTTCTCCGCTTTGGCCTGGGTGTATTCCACCAGGTCCTTGTACCGCGGCTTCCACATTCTGCTGAAGCCGTAGGCCATGGTATCGAAGGCGCCCAGCCGGGCCACCAGACCCAGGAGCCCCAGGAGGATCAGAAAGGCTCCCGCCGTGCTCAGGGCGTCCGCCCAGCGGAAGAGGAGCCCGCCGCCCCGGGACCAGATGTTCAGGACGGTGAGCGCAGCTCCCAAAACCAGGGCGGCGGCATACGCCTTGGGAGAATGGAGGAAAAGCCTTCTCACTTGTCCAGTTCTTTCCTGTATTCCGCCTCCTCGGCGTCATTGCAGTAGACGAAGTGGCCGGGGTTCACTTCCCGGAAGGTGGGCTCGTCCCCATTGCCGTAATCGTGCACCGTGGCGGGGTCATAGAGGATACGCCGGCGCTTCCGCTCCGACCGGGGATTGGGCTTGGGGATGGCGGAGAGCAGCGCCCGGGTATAGGGGTGCAGGGGGTGGGCAAAGAGCTCGTCGGAGCTGGCCTTCTCCACCACCTTGCCGAAGTACATGACCACGATGGTATCGCAGAAGTACTTGACCACGGAGAGGTCGTGGGCGATGAAGATGATGCTGAGGTTCAGGTTCTTCTTCAGGTCGTTCAGCAGGTTGATGATCTGGGCCCGGATGGAAACGTCCAGAGCGGAGATGGGCTCGTCGCAGATCAGGAGCTTGGGGTTCATGATCAGGGCGCGGGCGATGCCGATGCGCTGCCGCTGGCCGCCGGAGAACTCGTGGGGATACCGGGAGGCGTGCTCCTCCACCAGGCCCACGGTCCGCAGCATCTCCACCACCTTCTGGTGATTCTCCGCCTTGTTCCGGAAGCCCTGGATCTTGAGGCCCTCCTGGATGATATCCTCCACGGTCATGCGGGGATCCAGGGAGTCGATGGGATCCTGGAAGATCATCTGGATCTCGTTCATGAGCTTCTGGCTCACGTGTTCGTTGTCGTACTTGATCTGGCGGATCTTGGCCTTCTGCTGGGCGTGGATCTGGGCGACACGGTTCTGGAGCGCCTGGATCTCCTCCTCATGGCCCCCCTGCTTCCGCAGCTCCTCGATCTTCTCGTTGGCCCGGATGCGGGACCACTTGATCTCCTTCCGGTTCCACCGGTCTCCCGCGCTGATGCGCACGCCCCGGTAATAAATGGAGCCGCTGGTGATGTCGTACAGCCGCAGGATGCAGCGGCCGGTGGTGGTCTTGCCGCAGCCGCTCTCCCCCACGATGCCCAGGCATTCGCCCTCATGCACGTCGAAGGAGACGTTGGACACCGCCTTCAGCTTCTGGCGGTTCACGCCCTTGCCGAAGAAGAAGAACTGCTTCAGGTGCCGCACGGACAGGAGAACCCCCTGCTCCCGCAGCTCCGGCTTCTGCTTCACGCCGGGGTTGACCTTGTACAGCTTGTTGAAATCGGCGTTGGCCTGGGTATCCGCCACGGGATCGTCGGAGACGTCCTCATGGTCGTCCCTGAGGTAGAACTGCTGCTTGACCTCCTTGGCCTCCTTCATGACGGGAAGCTCGTCGTTGTTCTGGGCGGAGGCGTCGATCGGCAGATCCAAATCAGTTTTCCTGCTCATGGCTGTCCTCCTCCAAAGAGATCCGAATACGTTCCTTTACGATCCGGGGCATTTCCACCTTGGGCGCCCGGGGATCCAGCAGCCAGGTGGCGGCATAGTGGGTATCGCTCACTTTATAATACGGGGGCTGCTCCCGGTAGTCGATATTCATGGCGTACCGGCTCCGGTTGGCGAAGGCGTCCCCCTTGGGCGGGTAGATCATGTTGGGCGGGGTGCCGGGGATGGCCTCCAGCTTCTCCTTGCTGTCCACGTCCGGGATGCTGGAGAGGAGCGCCCAGGTGTAGGGGTGCCGGGGATCGTAGAAGATCTCGTCCGAGGTGCCGTATTCCACGATCTTTCCCGCGTACATCACCGCCACCCGGTCCGCCATGTTGGCCACGACGCCCAGGTCGTGGGTGATGAAGATGCAGGAGAGGTTGCGCTCCGCCTTGATGCGGTTGATGAGCTCCAGGATCTGGGCCTGGATGGTCACGTCCAGGGCGGTGGTGGGCTCGTCGCAGATGAGGATCTCCGGGGAGACCGTCAGGGCGATGGCGATGACGATGCGCTGGCGCATGCCGCCGGAGAACTCGAAGGGGTACTGGTTGAACCGCTTCTCCGGCTCCGGGATGCCCACCTCCCGCATGATCTCCAGGGCCCGGCGCTTTGCCTCCGCCTTGGTGATGCTCAGTTTGTTCTTGAAGTTGATCTTCTCTTCCTCCAGCTCCTTCGCCAGCTGTTCCTTTTCCGGGCCGGAGGCGTTTCCCATGCGTTCCTTGATGGCGGAAACCTTCTGCTTGTGCTCCGCCGTGACCTTGGCCTTGTACTCCTTCACCTGGGCCTTGGCCTCTTTGCTCTTCTGGTCCAGCACGGCCTTCAGGCTCCGGGCCTGGTTCATGTATTCCGTCTTGGTGCTCTGGGCGAAGGTCTTGAAGGCGGCCTGCCTTTCCTTGATGTCCGCCTTGTCCTCCTCCGTGAGGCCGCCCTCCTTTTTGGAGAGCTCAGAGATATAGGTATCCAGCTTCTTCTTTTCCGTGTCGATCTGGATGTTCATCTTGGCCAGGGTGTTTTTGTAGCGGATCAGATCGTCGCTGATGAGGTCGTTGTACATCAGCTTCAGCTTGTCGGAGTTGATGAGGGTGGCCTCGGTGATCTGTTTGCCGATCTTCACGATGGGGTTCAGGGAGCTCAGGGGATCCTGGAAGATCATGCCGATCTTGTGGCCCCGGATCTTGTAGAACTCCTCCTCGGAGACCTCCAGCAGGTTCTCGCCCCGGTAGATGATGTTGCCCCCGGCGATGATGGCGTTGTTCGCCAGGATGCCCATAATGGCCTTGCTGGTGACGCTCTTGCCGGAGCCGGACTCTCCCACGATGCACAGGGTCTCTCCCTGCTTCAGGTCGAAGGAAACGTCCCTGACCGCCTGGACCAGCCCGTTGTCCGTCTTGAAGTTGACGACCAGGTTGTTGACGGATAATACCGTATCTCGCTCAGCCATCTCATTCACTTCCTTTCAGGGACGGGTTGAATGCATCCCGCAGTCCGTTGCCGAAGAGGTTGAAGGAGATCATCATCAGGCTCATGATAATGGCCGGGAAGATGACCAGGTTGGGGTAGATGCCCAGGTACTGCTGGTTCGCGGACATCATGACGCCGAAGGCCTGGAGGCCCTGGAGACCCAGGTTCAGGTAGGCCAGGGTGGCCTCGGAGAAGATGGTGGTGGGGATCATGAGGACGCTGCTGGTGATGATGGTGCCCATGGAGTTGGGCAGGATGTGCCGCTGGATGAGCCGCATATCCGTGGCGCCCAGGGTCCGGGAGGCCAGCACGTACTCGCGGCCCTTGAAGCGGTAGAATTGGGCGCGGGTCCGACGGGCCGTGCCCATCCAGCCTGTGAGGCACAGGGCCAGGAAGAAGGTGAAGAAGTTGTTCCCCAGATGCAGGATGCACAGGGTCATGACCACGATCCAGGGGACGCCGCCCAGGATATCGCAGAAGCGCTCCATGAACAGGTCCACGTTCCCGCCGAAGTAGCCGGAGACGGAGCCCCACAGGAGGCCGAAGCAGAAGCAGAAGGCGGCGGTGCAGATGCCCAGGATCAGGCTGGTACGCAGGCCCGCGAAGGAGCGCTTGAACAGGTCGAAGCCGCTCACGTCCGTTCCCAGGATGAACTGGGGCATCTTGTCGTACCCCAGCTTCCGGTAGTTCCAGCTGGTGCCGGTGATGCTGCTGAGCTTCTTGGTGACGCTGAGGACGGTCTGGTCCGTGACCTCATCCAGGGGGCAGGCGTCGGAAAGCTTCACGAAGCTCTCGGGACCTACCTTGTAGTCGTATTCGCACCAGCCGTTCTCGATCCAGGCGCTCAGCTCCGTGGCGGAATAGGTCCGGGGGTCTGCGTTGCCGTACACCAGCATATAGGTGTCGATGACGTAGTCGCAGTAGTAGATCTCCGAGTTGTGGATGCCCTTGCGGCCGGAGCAGGACCAGTAGCCGGGGCTGTTGGGATCCCCGTTGTTGATCATGTCCGTGGCGTCGGTGAAGCCGATCTCCTCCAGCTCCTCCAGATTCTTCGCCCGTTCGCCGCCGGTGAACTCCACGCTCTTCAGCAGGATATAGCGGAAGGAATCCGAGGTGCCCCTCAGATCAAAGACCAGCTGAGCGTAAATGTTCTTCAGATTCTGTTCGTTCATGGCGCCGGTGATGTCGAAATCGATGTCGCTGTAATCCCGGCTGAAGTCCCGGATCATGATCCGGTCCTCCGGCCCTTCCCCGTAGCGGAGGTAAACGGCGTATTCCCCCAGCTTGGAGGCGCTTACGTTTTCCTCGTCGGAGAAGCGGATGGAGACCCGGTAGTCCCCCTTGTTGGTGAACTCCGCAGGTTTGGATTGAAGGAAGGCGTCCCGCCCCGCCACCGCCGCGTCCGTGGCGAAGACGATCACGCCGCCGGTGCCGTAGGTGCTGGCATTGTCGATATAGGTGGGATCCGGCTCCACGGTGAGGGAGACCAGAGCCTGGCGGATGGACTCAACGCTGTGCTTGTCCGAAAGGGCGGGGACTTCATTATCCGCGTCGTACACGATGTGTTTCCCTGCCCGGGTGCCGTCCCAGAAGCCGGTTCCGGTCTTGAACAGCTTGGGGGCCAGGAATTTCTCGCTGGAACTCACCAGGTCGATGTTGTGGGGAGAGACGATGGGCACGATGATGGTCAGGAGGATGAGGATCGCCAGGATGAAGAACCCCGCCACGCTGGACTTGTTCTTGCAGAAACGGCGCAGGGCGTCCTTGAAGAAGGTGGTGGGCTTGGTCTCCAGCTTGGTGTCCATGATGCGGATATCTTCCTGGATGAGCCGGAAATCGTCGTCCCGGAACTGGATGCTTCTTTCTTCGTTGCTCGCCATTATTTCTTCGCCCCCATTCTGATCCGCGGGTCGATGAAGCCGTAGGACAGGTCCAGGACCACCCCGGCCAGGAGGTCGATGGTGGTGAAGATGGCCATATCCACGAACAGGATATCGTAGTCCTTATAGCTCAGGGAGAGGATGAAGAGTTTGCCGATGCCCGGGATGCCGTAGAGGGATTCCAGGATCATGGAGCCTCCCAGGACGCTGATGACCTCCGCCAGGATGGAGGGGAAGATGGGCACCATGGCGTTCTTCAGGGCGTGGCGCACGATGGCCTGCCGCCGGGTGAGGCCCTTGGTGCGGGCCAGAAGGAGGTAGTCGCTCTCCATCACCTCGCAGAGCTCCGCACGGACGAACCGGCAGTAGCCGCAGACGGAGCCGAAGGAGAGGCAGAACACCGGGATGATGTATCCCTTGATCTTTGCCGCCGTGGAGGCGGTGTCCGCCGGCCAGGTGGAGGGCAGCCAGCCCAGGTTATAGCAGAAGATGCGGAGAACGAAGGAGATCAAAACGAAACTCGGTATGGAGATGAAGATCATGACCACCGTGGAGATGATATGGTCCGTCATGGTATTCTTCTTCAGAGCCGCCCAGATGCCCAGAAGGATGCCGACAGGCACCGAGACGACCGCCGAGATGATATTCAGGCGTATGGAGTAGCCGATGCGGGACATGATGATGACCGATGCCTGCACGTTCGGCTGGAAGGTCTTGCTGCAGCCCCAGTCCCATTTGGTGATGATGTTTCTGAGCCAGTTCACGTACTGCTCCATCACCGGGACAAGATAGTAATAGTTGGAGACCCCCTTCACCGCAGGCGAGCGGTAGAGGTGCTCTCCATACTGGGGCATGGGCCGGTCGAACCGGTATACGTAGCCCAGACTATACTGTTTGTCGAAATAGGCGATCTGTTTGGAATCGTCTCCGAGAGGCCGCTCGAAGGGGAGCAGCTTCACCAGGATAAAGGTCAGCGACAGGATGATGAATGCGGTGATGACGGCAAGCCCGATTCGTTTCAGGACATACTTTCCCATTGCTATACCCCTTTCTCTCCACGAAATAGCGGAGGAGATCCGCGCAGGGCACCCCCTCCGCTATGGCTATTGCGGCAAGTGATGGGGATAACGAGTACCCCCATCACTTGCGAGAAAGGCTTGCCGAAGATTATTCAGCGGGTTCCTCAGCGGCTTCCACTTCGAAGTAGTCCGTTACGCTCTCGTAGGTGGAGGAAACGGTGCCGTTGAAGTCCAGATCGTAGTACAGGTCGAAGCCGGTGTAGCCCTCGGGAGGCTCCAGCTCGCTGGTGCCGCTGCCGGTGGCGTAGTCCGCGGCCAGCTCGGCGGGCACGGTGAAGGTGATGGTCCAGGTGGCGCCGTCCTGAGCGACCTCAAACTCCACGGGGGTCTCGTCGTAGGTGCCGTCGCCGTTGTAGTACCGCTCGTAGTTGCAGCACATGATGGCGGTGGGCGTCACGTTGGTGAGGTCGGGCAGAGCGGCAGTGACCACGAAGGAGCCGGTGTAGCTGCCGTCCTCGTTCTTTGCGATCTCGTTGTAGTCGATGGTCAGGACCGCGTTGTTCTTGCCCTCGTTCACGATGGCCTGAGAGTTCACCGCGTTGTACAGGGAGTCGAAGGACCAGGCCTTGCCGTCATATACGATGGGGTAGGCGGAAGGATCGTTGGTGTCAACGCCCCAGTTCAGGGTGAAGCTGCCGGAGATGCTCTGGTCGCTGGACAGCACGCTCACGAAGCCGATGGGGTCGAGGCTGTTGCCGCTGATAGAGCCGAAGCCGATGTCGAACTGGCCGACCATCATCTTGTTGTAGTACACGTCGGACCAGACGTTGCCGCACCAGAAGTCGGCGCTCAGCTGGTACACGCCGCCGCAGACGGAGTCGTCGTTGAAGGCGGTCTCAAAGAAGTTCTTGATCTCGTTGTGGTACTGCTCCTCCTGGGTGGGACGCATCCAGGCGATCTCGATGTGCAGAACGGTGGGATTCTCCTTGGTGCCCGGGGTGATGGCGCCTTCGGCCTCCAGCTCGGTCAGAGCCAGGCGGAAGTAGTCGCGGGCCAGCTCCAGGGAGTAGCCGTAGCCGTCGGTGTCCTCCAGCAGAGCGGCGACAGCGGACTTATGGGGCTCGGTGGTGGAGTAGCTGAGGCCGTTCTCGGGATCGGACATGTAGTTGGAAGCCAGGTAGTCAACGGAGGGGATATTGCCCCGGGCGTTGGCGAAGGTGAGCCGGTCGATGGAGTAGCTCAGAGCCTGGACGAAGTGGTGGTTGCTGAGCCAGGGCTTCAGCTCCCAGTAATCGCTCTTGGGGGTCTGGGTGACGACGCCCTCCTCGCCGAACAGGTACTCCCAGGTCTCGGCGTCGGTGGCGTTGACGTTCAGCTTGAAGTTGGAGTCGCCGGTGGTGCTCCGGGTGCGGGGATCGTTCCGGTATTCATCCAGGTAATCCTGGGGGATGCCGGCTCTGTCGAAGTGGCCCGCCAGGAACTCGTTGAAGGTGGCGGTGGTGTCCTCCTGGGCAGCGGGGAAGATCTTCACGTGGATGCCGGCGATGGCGTACTTGGTATCCGCGAAGACGTAGTTGGGGTTCTTGGTGTAGACGATCTGCTGATCCTGATCGTAGCGGCTCACGTAGTAGGGGCCGACGGACAGGGCATTGTCCACGGGAGTCTCGGTGGCGTCGGCGTTGAAGCCGAAGAGGTTCGTGGTGGTGACCAGGTCGATGAACTCCTGGGGCAGAGGCATGTACAGGCTGCTGGAGATGTAGTACATGGCGTAGAACTGGGTCTGCTCCTCGGTGAAGGTGACTTCGAAGTAGTTCTTGCCGTCCTCCACGTAGGTCTTGATGCCCACGCTCTCCCACAGGGCGTCGCTGGCGCCGGCGGTGGTGGCATCATAGTAGGCCTTGGCCCCGGCGATGGCGCCGGAGGAGGTGTTGGCCAGCTCGGAGCCGCGGTACAGCTCGCTGGACTGGGTCAGCATCATCTTGAAGGTGGTCTCGTAGTCCTCCAGGGCAACGGGCCGGCCGTTGAAGGCCTGCCGGGACGCGATCTCGGAGCCGGTGGTGTAAACCAGGCCGTCGTCGCCGGTGCGGACCTCGAAGCGCCAGGTGTCGCACATGCCGTCCCCGTCCTCATCGTTCACGGGCTGGGGCTTTTCCTTGGCCAGCTCGGGGACCCAGTCGTAGCCGTCCTTGGTGGCGTTCATGAAGTTGGTGTTGAAAGAAGCGGCCTGGTAGCCGAAGAGGTCGCCTACCTGCGCGCCCTGGTCGTTCCAGTAGTTCAGGGTGCCGGGATCGGTGGCTTCCATGATGTGGTAGTACTGCTTCCAATCGGGGTTCTCCTCGTACTCCAGATCGGCGGTGATGCTGCCTTCGGGCAGGATGCCGAATCCGTAGCCGACGATGAAGTTCTCGGTGCCCAGGGTGATGCGGGGGTTATACATGACATAACCGCCGTTCTCGAAGAGGGAGACGCCGGTGATGCCGGTGGTAACGGCGTAGCGCTCCAGGATGCCCAGGACGCGGGTACGCTCGGCGTTGGATTCCTTCTTGTAGGTGAAGAGGCCGTCGGCCAGGGGGATCTCCTTCTGGATGGCGGCGACGGCGGCATCATAGGCGCCCTCGATCTCTTCTACGGTGTTGGCAGCCTCGATGGCCTCAAGACCGGCCTCGTAGGCGGCGTTGGCGGCAGCCCATTCGCTGCCGATCTCGCCCTCGATGGAATCCCAGAGGTTGTCCAGGTCATGGGCGGTATAGGCCTTGAAGTCGTCCCGATCGATGTAAGCGCCGTCCCAGGGGATCTCGGGTTCGGGCTCGGGCGTGGGTTCGGGAGTGGGTTCGGGCGTCGGCGCCGCGGTGGGGGCGGCGGTGGGCTTCGGCGCTTCGGTGGGGGCGGGTGTCGGAGCTTCCGTCTGAACGGGCTGCACGGAATTGTTGCAGCCGGCGAGCAGCGCCAGCACCAGCAGAGCACTCAGCAGAAGCGCGATGAGTTTCTTGCTGTTCATCATTTTTCCTCCTCAATCATTCTATATCCAGGCACGGACCTGTGATATACGGACTTTATTTGTGTGAAGCAGCAGCGAATAAAATTGCCCGCACAAATATACACTATCATAGCATTTATTCATCGGCTTGACAAGGATTTTTTCATGGATTCGCCGCTGTTTGACAGCATATACAAGAACTGTCCCGCGGGCCGGCAGGCGGCGCAAGATATGGGGGAGATGGAAGCAGACATCCCCGGATCTTCGTCCCGATCAGATGACGCCCTTTTCCTTCAGCTCTGCCATCTCGGCGTCCGTGAGGCCCAGGAGGCCCTGGTAGACCTTCCCGTTGTGCTCCCCCAGCCGGGGAGAACACTTGTATTCCAGATCGTTGCCGCTCATCTTGGGAGCAAAGCCCGGCACCACCAGCCTGCCCCGCTCCGGGTGCTCGATCTCCACCATGGTGCCCCGGCTGCGGAGATAGGGATCATTGGTCAGATCGTCCATGTCCAGAACCGCTCCGGCAGGGATATCCGCCTTGCACAGGATATCCATGGCCTCGTACTTGGTATGCTGTCCGGTCCACTCCGCGATGAGGGCGTCCAGCTCCTCCCGCACCAGGTACCGGGACTGGGGGGTCTTCATCCGGGGATCCTCCAGCAGCTCCTCATGGCCGATGATCCGGCACAGGCGCTCAAACTGGGTGCTGCCGGGATGCCGGGAGCAGTAGATATGCAGATAGTCGTTGTACCCGAAGGGCTTGCAGGGATACATCCCCGCGGGGGCCACATTCTCCATGGGCATGCCGTTGCCCACCCGCTTGGGGGTCTTTCCCCCGCCGAAGTAGTAGGGCTCCCAGTTGGCCCGGCCGAAGCAGACGCAGGTATCCTGCATGTCCACCTCGATGCGCTGGCCCTTCCCCGTCTGCTCCCGCTGGAACAGGGCGGCGCAGATGCTGATGGCGGCCATGTAGCCCATGCCCGAATCCCCCACGTTCACCCCGGGCTGACAGGGGATCCCGTCCGAAAAGCCCGTCATGGCGGGTACGCCGCCCACGGCCTGGCCGATGGGGGCGAAGGCGGGATAATCCGCATAGGGCCCGTCCATGCCGAAGCCCTTCAGCTGGGTATAGATCAGCCGGGGATTGATCTCCTTCAGCACGTCGTAGCCCAGGCCCAGGCGCTCCACGCTGCCGGGTCCCATGTTCTCCACGAAAACGTCCGCCTCCGCCGCCAGTTTTTTCAGCAGGGCAAGCCCCTCGGGGGACTTGGCATTGCAGGTGATGGACTCCTTGTTCATGTTCAGCAGGATGAAGCCGAAGCCGTCCTTATCCGGGGAGACGAAGCTGTATCTCCCCTGCTCCCCCTTCACCGGGCGCTCCACCTTCCAGACCTCCGCCCCCATCCAGGCCAGGGTCTCCGTACATACGGTACCCGCCTCGAACTGGGTCATATCCAGCACTTTTACCCCCGTCAGGGGTCCCGTTCCGCTCATGCTTCTTTCCCTCCTATGATCCGTTCCTCGATGAACCGGCCCACCAGCTCGGTCATGTTTTCCCGATTCCATTTCCGGTCGTCCACCGGGTCGCCCCGGAACAGCAGCACGGGGATCCCCGCCTTCTCCAGGGCCTTCACGATGAAGCCGGAGCCCTCCACCGCCTGCATGCAGTTGGCGGGAGCCATATACACCACCCCGTCGATGCGGTTGTTCTTCGCCTCCCGCACGAACCAGCCGCTGTTCCAGGGGGGCATGTGGAGGAAGTCCTCCATGCCGATGTAACGGGCGGCCAGGGCCCGGAGGGGGTCCTTCTCGAAGCCGTTCCGGATATAGGCGTCCGCTCCCATGGCCAGGTACATGCTCCAGACGAAGGCGGCGCCGTACTTCTGCTCGAAATTCTGGTAGAAGGCGAAGTCGTGCCAGAGGCCGCGGCCCAGCCACATGAGCCGGTATTTCTCATTGGGCACCGCCGCATGGCCCGCGTCCGCCAGAGCCTTGATCTCCTCGTACATCCGCTTTGCGTGGCCCGCCGCCCATTCCGTGCCCCGCTGCCACTGGGCCTGCATGGTGGCGTTGATGGTATCCACCACCGTCACCGGGGCCACGGGGGCCGCGGCGATCAGATCCCGGGTCTTCCGGTACCAGCCCTCCTGCTCGTTCACCAGGGCCATGACCTCCAGGAACCGGCCGTCGTCGAACTTCCGTCCGGTCTTCCGCTCCAGCCAGGCGATGAGCTCCTTCAGCTCCTCCACCGCCAGGTCCAGCCGGTCGGAGTCATACAACTCCTCCCAACGGTCCGCGGCCAGGTCCCACCAGTTCTCCGGCACGGTGCGGGGCAGGGTGTTCTCCATCACGTACATGTCCGCCCCGTAGTTCTTGGCAAAGAGCTGGAAGATCTTCGCCTGACAGTCGCAGGTGAGGCGGGTGACCGCCATGGTGGGCCGGGGCAGGCCGCCCCAGGGGCCCACCTCATGGTCCTCCGGATCCATGCTCTCCCCCAGCACCGCGCTGCAGTAGGAGCACAGATCGTCCCGGTACCCCGCCTTCCGCAGCAGCTCCACGTACCGGGGGGTCATGCGTTTGGCGGAGCAGATGGCCGCCCACCACTGGTTCACGCAGAAGGGGATGTCCATGGCCCGGAAGATCTCCATGGGCACATCCGCGTTCAGGTAGGCGAAATCCTCTCCCGCCGCGACCCGGCCGTGGAGGGAGCGGAACCATTCCTTCTGGTAGGCCCCGGATTCCTGGGCCGCTTTCAGGGTCTTCACCGCCCTGCGTTCCTCAGCCATTCGCCGCCCCTCCCTTCAATTCCTCCGCAAAGGCCTCCAGCCTGGCCGGAAGCGTCTCATCCCGGTCCGCCGGGTAGGGCAGCTTGCAGAATTCCGCCGCCCGGATGCCCAGGGCCTCCAGGGCCGCCTTCTCCTCCGGGAAATCCCAGCTGGCGGCCTCCTCGAACCAGTCCATGAATACTGCGACGCCCGCGGCCCCGGCCTCCTGCGCTTCGCAGCAAAGGGCCTCCACCCGCCGGGAGACGGTGGCCTTTTTCGGGGAGGGAACGCGGCGGATATACCGGGCTGCGACGGCTTCCTCCGGGGGGCTTTCCCGGTCCGTGAGCCTTTCATAGTACCGCTGACCGCAGTCCTGGTCCTCCCCCACGATCACCGCGCCGGCCTTCTCCAGGCCGGAATACACCGTCAGGTCATATTGCTCCGTTCCGCTGACGTACAGCCTCGGTCCCTTGAGGACGGGCCAGGCAGCCGCCTCGGCCGCGACGGCGTTGACAAGATCCCGGTGCAGCCCCCGGTCCATATAAAAGCCCGCCCCGGCGATCACCAGGGCCTCCGAGCCGCTGACGCGGGGCTCCCGGGCCTGACGCAGGCCGTAGATGCGGCCCATGGCGGAGCGCTGGCCGTTCAAGGTATGGATGGCCTCCCGGATATCCTCGTCCGTGATGGGCCTTCCCGCCCACTGCTCCGCCTTTTTCCGGAATTCTCCCGCCCGGGCTTCGTTATACACCCGGAATTTCGGAGAGGGGGTGAAAAGCCAGTCGATAAAGGCCGTATCCGGCACCGGGGAGTCCGGCTCCGTCCGCCGCAGCTCCCGGAGATAGAGATAGGCCCGCACCAGCACGTCCGTGGAGTTGGACACGGCGAGACAGTCCCAGGGCTTTTCCCCCGGCCGTACGATCCGGTCGAACTGGCTCCGCACCATGGGGTCGAAGCAGGCCTCCAGATACCTGTCCGCGTATTCCAGACCGCTCCCGGGATCCGGGGCGATGCGGATGGGCAGCAGCCCGCCCGCCAGCAGATATTCCTCCGGCACGTCCGCCCCCAGGCAGCCCACGACCCTGCCGCCTTTGGCCCGGTGGGCGGCAGCCGCCGCATTCCCCCGGTCCAGCCAGACCCGGTACAGCTCCGTGAAGGCCGGGTTTTCCAGGGCGCATTCCCGCAGCATGGACATCCCTCCTTTTTCTTTTCTCTTCTTCCTTATAGTATACCGCAGCTTCCGGACCATTGACAAGTCCGGCAACGGAAGACTACCATAAAGAAAAAACGGCGGGAGGAAAAACGTATGGCCAAAGGGGATCTCACCCTGGTATTCGGCGGGGATACCAGCATCGGCGTGAACTGCGAATGGATGTTCCGGGGGGTGGACCCGCTCCTGGCCTCGGCGGACCTGCGCATGGTCCAGCTGGAGGAACCCTTCGTGGCGAAGGAGACGGATGCGGCGGGGCCGGACCGGACCACCGCGGCCCTGGCCCCCCTGAAGGGGCGGATCGACCTGGTCACCCTCTCCGGGAACCATTTTTACGACCTGGGGGAGGATGGCGTGCGGGATACGCTGGACTGGTGCCGCCGGAACGGGATCGCCGCCTGCGGCGGCGGCCTGACCCTGGCGGAGGCGGAAAAGCCCGCCTTTGCGGAGAAGAACGGGGTCCGGGTGGGCGTCCTGGCCTGGAACGCCGTGGGTCCGAAGATGAGCTTTGCCTCGGAGACCCGGGGCGGTACGTCTTACGTAAACTTCATCCGGGCCTACGTCCCCCTGGAGGAGGAAGACCCGGGACGGCTGGAGAACGATATCTGGTCCCTGAAAAAGCCTTTCCGGCTGGAGGGGGAGTTCCTGGGCCGGAATTTTCCGGACCCGGCGAGCCTGGACCGGATGGCCGGGCAGATCGCCGCGGCGAAGGCGGAGTGTGATATCCTCATCGCCTATTTTCACAAGGGCTACGTCCACCAGGTGGCCCGGCTGGGAGAATACGAGACGCTTCTCAGCCACATGGCCGTGGACAACGGGGCGGACTGCGTCATCGGCACCCATTCCCATATCCTTCACGGGCTGGAGATGTACAAGGGCCGGGCCATCTACCACGGCCTGAACAATTTCATCATGTATACCCCCCAGCTCTCTCCCCTGTACAAGGGGCAGGTGAAGGACACCGCCACCAGCCACAACGCGGAATGGGTGAAGAAACGGGTGGAGCGCTTCGGCTTCGTGCCGGACCCGGAGTATCCCACCTACCCCTTCCATCCGGACAGCGTCCACTGCGCCTGCGCCAAGCTGATCATCCGGGAAGGGAAGATCGCGGAATACCGCCTGGTACCCATGCTGGTGGAGAAGGACGGAGCCCCCTGCGTCCACGGAAACGACGAGAAGGGCCGGGCCACGGCGGACTACCTCCGGCGGATCACCGCCGAGGCCGGGCTGAACGCCCGCCTCCGCTGGGCCGGGGACGAGCTGGTGGTGGAGTAACTCCGAAAAAGGGAATGAAAAAACGAAGAATTGCGGCAGCCCTTCGGCGTGAGCAGATTCCGCAATTCTTCGTTTTCCGTTTTATCTGACCCGGGATCAGGCGATGCCGCCGGCTGCGCTGGCCTGGATCCGGTCCATCCTTGCGTAGCTGCCCCCCAGGGCCACCAGCTCCGCATGGGTGCCGCTCTCCGTCACCCGGCCGTCCTCGATCACCAGGATCCTGTCCGCGTTGCGGATGGTGGACAGCCGATGGGCGATGGCTACGATGGTCCTCTGCCCTGCGATGCCTGCGATGGCGGTCTGGATCTGCCGCTCCGTCTCCACGTCCACGGAGGCGGTGGCCTCATCCAGGATGATGATGGGGCTCTTCCGCAGGATGGCCCGGGCGATGGCCACCCGCTGCTTCTGGCCGCCGGAGAGGCGCAGTCCCCGCTCGCCCACCTGGGTCTCGTACCCCTGGGGCATGGCCAGGATATCCTCGTGGATGTTGGCGGCGACGGCCGCCGCCCGGATCTCCTCCTCCGTGGCCTCGGGCACCGCATAGCCGATGTTTTCCGCTATGGTGCCGTTGAACAGGAAGGTATCCTGGAGCACGGGGGAGATGCACCGCCGGAGACTCTCGATGGTCACGTCCCGGATATCCTGCCCGTCGATGAGGATGCTCCCTCCCTGGGGCTCGTAGAACCGGGAGATGAGCTGGGTCAGGGTGGTCTTTCCCACCCCCGTGGGCCCCACCAGGGCCAGCATCTTCCCGGGTTCGCACAGGAAGGATACGTCCTTCAGCACCGGCAGGCCGTCGATATAGGAGAAATCCACATGCCGGAACTCGATGCTCCCCTGCACGTTTTTCAGCTCCGCCGCGCCGGGCTTGTCCACGATCTCCAGGGGGGCGTCCAGGACGGCGAGAACGCGCTCCGCCCCCGCCAGCGCCTGCTGCGTGCTCTCCAGCAGGTTCGCCAGACCGGAGACCGGGGCGTAGAACAGACTCAGATACAGGACGAAGGCCACCACGTCCTCCACCTTCAGCCCCTCCCGATACGCCAGAAGGCCGCCGAAAGCCACCACCAGGATGGTGCCGATGGAGGAAATGAACTCCACGGAGGGATGGAAGATGGCGCTGAGCTTCAGGGCGGTGAGCTGGGCCCGCACATGCTCGAAGTTTTTCTCGTTCACTCGCTCCGTCTCATAGTCCTCCCGGCCGAAGGACTGGATCTCATGCAGGCCGGAGAGGTTGTCCTGGAGCTTGCCGTTCAGCTCGCCGGTCTTCTTCTGGGAAAGGCGGAAATAGGGCCGCACCTTTTTGGAGAAGATCACCCCGGACAGGAGGATCAGGGGGATGGGGGCGCAGGTGATCAGCGCCAGCTTCCAGTTGATGGTGAGCAGAACGATGAGCACCCCCAGGAAGGTCACCAGGTTGGTGGCGGTCTCCGGGATGATATGGGCGTAGAGCAGCTCAAAGTCCCGGGTATCGTTCACCACCCGGCTCATGAGGTCGCCGGTCTGCTTATCGTGAAAATACCCCAGATGCATCCGCTCCAGCTTGTCGTAGGTGCGGGTGCGCATGTCTCCCACCAGGTTCCAGGCCGCCTTATGGGCCAGGAAGTTGCTCATATACCGGAAGGCCACCCGCAGCAGGTACAGGACCGTCAGAAGGGCGGTGAGTCCCCAGATGCGGCTGAGGGCGGCCTGATCCACCCCCCGGGCCACGATGCCCGTCATGGCGGAAAGGGCCCTGGGGGCCGCCAGATTCACCCCCGTGAGGCAGAAGGTGGAGAGGATGGCGATGATATAGAGGGTTTTGTACCGGATCGCCTCCCGGCCGAGTCTCCATAAGATCTTCATGGTTTCTCCTTTCGCTCCCACGGAGCGGTTTTCTCCGAGTATAGCATACAATGCAGACACGGACAACCCGTTGTCCCGATGCCCGCGCCTTCCCCCGGACCCCCGGCCCGCCGTGTTTGCTCCTCATCATTTTTGTTACAATTCCCTTGCGCTTTGCAGAATCTCTATGCTATACTATATTATCTAGAAGTATTTGCATTTCTCCGGGTCTGCCCGGCCTATTATCCATAAAGGAGATGATCCCCTTGATCGCCATTGCCAGCGACCACGGCGGTTTTGAACTGAAGCAGGAAATGATGGCCCATCTGCGGGAGCGGGGCCTGGAATATGAGGATTTCGGCACTTTTTCACCGGAGAGCTGCGATTATCCGGATTTCGGCGAACCCGCCGCCCGGGCGGTGGCGGAAGGCCGCTGCGACCGGGGGATCCTGATCTGCGGCACCGGCATCGGCATGTCCATCACCGCCAACAAGATCAAGGGCATCCGCTGCGCCCTCTGCGGGGACTGTTACTCCGCGGAGCTCACCCGGCGGCACAACGACGCCAACATTCTGGCCATGGGCGCCAGGGTGGTGGGTCCCGGCCTGGCGGAAAAGATCATGGACACCTTTCTGGACACCCCCTTCGAGGGGGGCCGCCACGCCAAGCGGGTGGCAAAGATCGGGGAAGTTGAAAGCCGGGGATGAAGTCCAAAGTATATAAGAAGAAACCAGGCTTCGGCGCGGTCGTCGCCGCGATCCTGCGGACGGCCGTCGTTCTGATCATCCTGGGGATCGTCCTGTTCTTCCTCCTGCGGAGCTGGACGGTGTATGACGAGGCAGGCGCGCATATCCGCTTCCCCTGGTCCCAGGCGGCGGAATAGAATTCAGAGAAAGGAGCCCCGGAATGAGAGCATTCGGCGGATGGCAGGTCGGCACCTATGACCCTGCGGCGGCGGAGACCATATATCGGTCCGGCTGCTGCGGGAGGCTGTCTGCCGCGCTTCTCGCCTCCCGGGGGCTCGCCGGTCCCCGGGAAGCGAAGGAATTCCTTCGGGAGGATACGGGCCTCCTCCTGGATCCCATGCTGCTGGAGGATATGGCCCCCGCGGTGGAGCGCATCCGCCGGGCGGTGGAAGCCGGGGAGAAGGTGGCGGTCTACGGGGACTATGACGTGGATGGGCTCACCGCCTCCGCCCTCATGACCTCCTGGCTGCAGAAGCAGGGGCTCCGCTGTCTCACCTACATCCCGGAACGGCTGACGGAGGGCTACGGCATCACGGAGGAAGCCCTGCGGAGCATCCGGCGGGAGGGTGTCACCCTCCTGATCACCGTGGACTGCGGCGTCACCGCCTGCGCCCAGGCGGTGCTGGCCAAAGACCTGGGGATCGATATGGTGATCACGGATCACCACGAATGTCTGCCGGAGCTGCCCGCCGCCGCGGCGGTGGTGGACCCCCAGAAGCGCAGCTGCCCCTATCCCTTCAAGGGTCTGGCCGGGGTGGGCGTGGCCTTCAAGCTGGTCTGCGCTCTGGAGGGGCCGGACCGTGTGGACGATGTGCTGGCGGAATATGGGCCTCTGGTGGCCCTGGGCACCATCGCGGACATCATGCCCGTGGTGGGAGAGAACCGCTGCCTCATCCGTCAGGGGACCCGCACCCTGCGGGAAAAGCCCCTGCCGGGGCTGGATGCCCTGATGCGGGCCATCGGGCTGGATAAAAAGACCCTGCGGGGCACGGATGTGAGCTTCTCTCTGGTGCCCAAGCTGAACGCGGCGGGCCGCATGGGCAGCGTGCGCACCGCCTTCGACCTGCTGATGGCGGAGGATCCCGAGGAATCCGCCCGTCTGGCGGGCGAGCTCTGCGAGATGAACAACGCCCGGAAGGCCGTGGAGAACCGGGTGTTCACCGAAGCCTTGGAAATGCTGGAGGACCAGGGAAACGTGGAAAGCCCCATCGTCCTGGCTTCGGATACCTGGCATCACGGGGTCAGCGGCATCGTCGCCTCCCGGCTGGCGGAGCGGTACGGCGTTCCCGCCGTGGTGATCTGTCTGGAGGGAGAGGAAGGCCGGGGCTCCTGCCGGAGCCCGGGAGATTTCTGCCTCTTCGACGCCCTGGGGGAGACCTCGGATCTGCTGAGCAGCTTCGGCGGCCACGCCATGGCCGCGGGACTCACCTTGCCCCGGGAGAATGTGGACGCCCTTCGGGACCGGCTGGACAAGCTCTACCGCGCCTCCGAGGGGGCGCAGCTCCAGGCCCGGATCCCCGTGGACTTCCAGCTGGAGGACCTGAGCCTTCTGACCCTGAAGGAGATCGAAGGGCTCCGGGAGCTGTCCCCCTGGGGCGTGGGGAACCCTCCGCCCACCCTGTGCATCCGGGATGTCCGGGTGGATTCCATCACCCCCATCGGCAACGACCGGCACCTGAAAATGACCGTGTCCCGGGACGGGGCGCGGCTGGACTGTGTGTTCTTCGGCCTGAGCGTGCGGGAGCTGGGGATCCGGGCGGGGACCTGGGTGGACCTGGTCTTCGAGCCCGGCATCAACGAATTCCGGGGCAGCCGCACCGTGCAGCTGCTTCTGCGCAGCGTCCGTCCCTCCCGCCAGCCGGAGGAACCCACCCTACCCCTGGCCCGGCGCTTCTTCGCCGGGGAGCGGATGCTCCCGGTGGAGCTGGCCATGATCCGGCCGGACCGGAACGATCTGGCCCGGGTATGGCGGTACATCAGTTCCCGCTCCCGCCGCTTCGCGGAGGAGGAGGATACCCTGCTGCCGGAGATGGCGCTGCGGGCCAGGGTCCCGTCCTTCGGCCGCATCCTGGTCTGCCTCCGGGTTTTTGACGAATTGGGCCTCATCCGCCTGCAGGAGCAGGAGGGTGGGCTGGATATCCGCATCCCCCGCTTCGCGGGGAAAGCCGATCTGAACGAATCCAAGATCCTGCAGAGGCTCCGGTAAAGCATGGAAGACGTGGAGAAACGCTACGAGGAACTGGAGAAGCGGGCCCTGTCCTACAATCCCGGCCTGGATCGGGAGCGGCTCAGGACCGCCTTCGACTATGCCCGGATCAAGCACGAAGGCCAGCTTCGGAAGGATGGATCCCCCTTCGTGACCCACCCGCTGGAGGTGGCGCACAACTGCGCCGAAATGGGCCTGGACGAGGATTCCCTCATAGCCGCCCTGCTCCACGACACCATCGAGGATACGGACGCCACCCATGAGGAGGTCGCCCGCCTCTTCGGGGAGAGCGTGGCGGAGTTGGTGGAAGGGGTCACCAAGCTCACCCGGGTGACCTACACCAGCAAGGAAGAGGAGCAGATGGAAAATCTGCGGAAGATGCTCATGGCTATGGCCAGGGACATTCGGGTCATCCTCATCAAGATCGCCGACCGGCTCCACAATATGCAGACCATGAACTTCCAGTCCGAGGCCAAGCGCCGGGAAAAGGCTCTGGAGACCATGGAGATCTACGCCCCCATCGCCCACCGCCTGGGGATGCAGCGGATGAAATGGGAGCTGGAGGACCTGAGCCTGCTGTACCTGGATCCCATCGGCTACCAGGAGATCATCGTCCAGCTGGATCAGCGCCGGAAGGAGCTGGAGGATTTCATGGCCCGGATCCGGGAGAAGATCATCGCCCGCCTGAAGGAATGCGGCATCCGGGGCGAGGTCTCCGGCCGCATGAAGCATATCTACAGCATCTACCGGAAGATGTACAGCCAGAACAAGCAGTTCAGCGAGGTCCTGGACCTATGCGCCTTCCGGGTGATCGTGGACAATATCGCCGACTGCTACAACGTCCTGGGGCAGATTCACGATCTGTTCAATCCCCTCCCCGGCCGCTTCAAGGACTACATCGCCACCCCCAAGCCCAACATGTACCAGAGCATCCACACCACCGTCATCGGCAGCGAGGGCATCCCCTTCGAGGTGCAGATCCGCACCTTTGAGATGCACCATACGGCGGAATACGGCGTGGCCGCCCACTGGAAATACAAGGACGGGATCACCGCCCTGGGGGACGAGGAAAAATTCGCCTGGATCCGGAGCCTGCTGGAGGCGCAGCAGGATACGGAAGCCGGGGAATTCGTCCATGAGCTGAAGATCGACATGTTCGCGGACGAGGTCTTCGTCTTCACCCCCCGGGGGGACGTGATCAACCTTCCCGCCGGGGCCACCCCCATCGACTTTGCCTATTCCATCCACTCCCAGGTAGGCAACCACATGACCTCCGCCCGGGTCAACGGGCGCATCGTGAGCTTCGACCACAAGCTGGAGAACGGGGACATCGTAGAGGTGGTCACCTCTCCCAACGCCAAGGGCCCTGCCCGGGGCTGGATCAATCTGGCCAAAAGCGCCACCGCCCGGACGAAGATCCGCCAGTGGTTCAAGCGGGAGAAGCGGGAGGAAAACATTCTCCGGGGCCGGGCGGCGCTGGAAGCGGAGATGAAGCACCAGGGTCTGAACCCGGATCTGCTGACGGATCCGGAAATTCTCCCCATCGCCCTGAAAAAGCTGGCGGTCACCTCCCTGGATGATCTCTATGCCGCCGTGGGTTACGGAGGCATGACCGCCGTCCGCAGCGTCAACCGCTTCAAGGAGGAGCTGAACCGGGTCCAGAAGCAGGACAAGGTCCTGCAGCAGGCGGAAAAGCTGACCCAGCAGCCCGCTCCGCAGGCCTCCGAGACCAGCGTGAAGGGCGTCCGGGTGAGCGATCTGGATAACTGCCTGGTGAAATTCTCCCGCTGCTGCACCCCCGTGCCGGGGGACGATGTGGTGGGCTTCATCACCCGGGGCCTGGGCGTCTCCGTCCATCGGCAGGAGTGCACCAACTATCGCAGCTCCGCGGAGAAGGGGGAAGGCCGCTGGGTACGGGTCTCCTGGGGAGACACGGCAGGCAGCGTATATCCCGCGGCGCTGACGGTGGACGCCGTGGGACGGCAGAATCTCATCATCGATATCGCCACCGCTTTGAACGCGGAAAAGGTCACCATCACCTCCATGAACATCCGGGAGACCCAGGGGGGCGGCGCCGTGGCCCATCTGACGGTGACGGTGCACGATAAAGAAGAGCTGAACGCCGCCATCCGGCGGCTCCGGGGCATCCGGGGCGTCAAGGACGTGGTGAGACCGGGCGTATAAGGCCGCGCCAAAGCTTTGAAGCGTCTACTGAGCGGCCCGGCAGGACCTTGGGTTTACTGATGAAGGGAGCCATAGCCCATGAAGCCTTCAGTTTTCAATTTTGCGTACGAACGGAAGGACGGAAGCTGTGCCGTCTTCAACACCTTTTCCAGGGCTGTCGTCGTTTTTGACAGCATGGAGCAGTACCGGGAGACCTTTCGGCAGGCCTGCACCGCGCCTGCGCCGGGGGAGACCGTGTGCGGGGAAGCGGCTGCGCTGCAGGAAAACGGACTGCTCGTCGCGGACGAGCTGGACGAGTTGGACGTTTTGAAGTATTTCCACTACAAAGCAAAGTTTTCCAATGAAAGCCTCATTTTGACTATAGCCCCCACCATGCAGTGCAATTTTGCCTGTCCTTATTGCTATGAAAAGGCCCGGACCGGCCATATGTCGACAGAGATACAGGATGCCTTGGTCGACTATGTGTGTGAGAAGCTTGAACAGGGCGCCCGCGACGTGGACCTCACCTGGTACGGAGGGGAACCGCTGCTGTACCCTGATGTGATCGACAGGGTCACCGGGCGCATTGCCGGGGCCGTTAGGACGGCGAACGCCAAGCTCGGCTGCACCATGGTGACGAATGGCTCGCTGCTCACCCCGGATATCGTCGCCATGCTGCAGCGAAACGAGATCAACAGCATCCAAATCACGCTGGACGGTATGGCCGAAAACCACAACGCCCGCCGTCCCTTCCGGAATGGCGGGGGCTCCTTTGACCGCATCGTATCAAACCTGTCCCTTTTCGCCGGTACCGGCATCAGAGTCAACGTCCGTATGAACGTGGACCGAAAGAACAAAGGGGATTATGCCGCGCTGCGCGAAGTCGTGGACGGCCTGCGGCCGCAGGTCGAGATCTCTCTTTATCCGGCGTTGGTCGAGCATTTAAATGCGGACGATCTGCGCTCGGACGTCTATCTGTCCGGAAGCGAGTATGAAGCGTTCCTGCGCGACTGCCGCGGTGCAGAGCACCTGGATGCGGATGAGATGGCGCTGGCCAATAACCGCCGCTATTTCTGCACGGCGGAGCTGGATAACTGTTTTGTGGTGGATGAGCTGGGCAACTTCTACAAGTGCTGGGACGAGATCGGTCGCCCGGAACTTGTTTGTTTCAACCTGTTGGATCGGGAGCGCGTTAACTACAGCGCCATCGTCCGCTATGTAGCGGACGACCCCTTCCGTGAGGACAGCCGGTGTCGGAATTGTTGTTTCCTGCCTCTGTGCTTCGGCGGTTGCCGCTACCAGAAATACTACTTTGGCGGCGTAAAATGCAGTTTTACTCCCGAAAGTGTATCCGCGTTCGTCGAAAGTAAGTACCTGACTTGAACACAGGAGCCGCAGATGCTTCGATCGGCGGCTGCCCTTTGCATGCAGGACCGCAGATCTGCCGTTTTCATTACGTGATCGACCGGCGTCGGTCATCGATATACACAGCTATTTACAGAAAGGAGTTTTAGGATGCGTATCATCAACAAAGCGGAGACCAATCTGCAAAAGTATGCCGCTGCCAAAAATCACGACAGCAGCTGCTGTGGAGACGACTGCAAGCTGAAATGCAAGAAGTGTCCCCCGATGAAGGATTGATAGCCTCCGGCGAACGAGGGAGCCGGGAACGGCTCCCTCTGCCATTGGCGTGACCATTCTGCGAGAAGGCCTTCCGGCAGGTGACGCCGGATTAAAGGAAGAAATGAAACCGTATTATTGCTTTGACCGAGAGCTCTTGAGGCTTAGCGCCGAGGATGACGACGCTCTCCTGCAGTATCGTTACGCCCTTGCTCTAAAGCGCGCGCTTCTGCTGGAGCCGAACTGCGGTGAGGTGACGGACCCGGAGGGATGTCCCGCCTCCGCCGCCGGTAAAACGCTTTTCCTGCGCACAACGTCTGAGCATGCCCTTCGCCTCCTGGACGGCCTGTGTGCGGACGGTGCCCGTCCGTTGGAGACCAGGCAGGGCATATACCGTTTGAAACACTGGTTTCTGGACCTTCCTCCCGAGCGGGAAATCCGGGCTTTCCCAAATACGGCGGCTCTGCGTGCGGCCCTGCCGGAGCTGCCTTGGGTGCGCAGGGCGGAGAAGGTGTTCTTGAAGACCGTACGGAAAGGCGTCAGCGGATCGGTGCGGCCCGCCGCGCTGGAGGATGATGCTTTCTGGGCACATCTTGCCGGGTCCGGCTGTTTATACCCGGAAGAAGAGCTCTTGCTCTCCGCCTTTGTAGACATCGCCCGCGACGAGCTCGGCACGCGGGAATGGCGGTGCTTTGTGCTGGGCGGCCAGGTGTGCAGCGTTTCCCGCGCGGTCCATTCGCTTGCGCACATGGTACCGGACGCAATCCGCTCAGCGGCGGAACGGTTGACCTGCCTGCTTTGCCGCAGGGATGGTTTCCCCGACTGCTACGTCCTGGATCTGATGGAGACAACCGGCGGCCAGATCGAGATCGTCGAACTGAACCCGGTCTCATCCTCCATGTGTTACGTGAACAACAGCATTTTTACCGAACAATTGCCGGAGGTTCGGGAGGTATACGCCCGGACGGGTTTGGGGTACGAATTCTGCCTGGATGCGCTTCGATACCCCGGGCGATATCATACCGCTCCGCATCCCGGTATGGATTACGTCTATCAGCGGGATTGTTCCGACAGTTTTGACCGGTATGATTCCATACCGTGATTCCTGCAGACCGGGCGGAGAAGCTTCGCTGATCCGCATGAAGGAGGAGAACATCTATGCGAGCAGTCGTGACAAGAGTGAAGTCCGCCTCGGTAACGGTGGACGGTCGCGTCGTCGGCAGGACCGACGGCGGTTTTTTGGTCTTATTGGGCGTCGGCCAGGGGGACGGAGAAGCGGAGCGGAAGAAGCTCACGGAGAAGCTCCCCGTCCTGCGGATCTTTGAGGACGAGGCGGGGAAGATGAACCGCTCCCTGCTGGACGTAGGGGGCAGCGTGCTCCTGGTGAGCCAGTTCACCCTCTATGCCAACTGCCGCCACGGCCGCCGGCCGGATTTCCTCTCCGCGGCGAAGCCGGATCTCGCCGAGGCGGAGTATCTCCGCTTCGCGGAGGACCTGCGGGCCAAGGGCGTGCACGTGGAGACCGGCGTCTTCGGCGCGGAGATGCAGGTGGAGAGCGTGAACGACGGGCCGGTGACCATCATCCTGGATTCGGCGGAACTGTAAGAAAGGAAGGACGAGCATGCAGATCAAATGCTTTCCCGTGGGACAGCTGCAGACCAACTGCTATGTGGTGACGGATGAGCGGAATCACCTGGCCGCCGTGATCGATCCGGGGGCGGAGTCCGGCCGCATCCTGAATTATCTGGAGGATAATCACCTGAAGACGGAGGCCGTCTTCATCACCCACGGCCATTATGACCATACCGGCGCTGTGCTGAGCATCTATGAGGCCACCAAGGCGAAGATCTGGATCCACGCCCTGGACGTGAGCCCCGAGGGCCGCACGGAGGATTACGCTTACAAGGGCGGGGACGAGCTGAGCTTTTACCGGGAAGGGGACCTGATCCCCGTGGGGGATCTGGAGTTCCGCGTCCTGGAGACCCCGGGCCACAGCCGGGGCAGCGTCACCCTCCTGTGCGACGGGCATGACGGGACGGATCCGGTCCTCTTCACCGGGGACACCCTGTTCCGGGGTTCCTGCGGCCGCACGGACTTCCCCGGAGGCAGCTGGGAGGCGCTGCAGGCCTCCCTCCGCCGGCTGGCGGAGCTGCCCGGGGACTATGAGGTCTACCCGGGCCATATGGACGCCACCTCCCTGGAACGGGAGCGGCGCTTCAATCCCTTCCTGCAGGAGGACTGAGCCTTGGTCGTCTGTCTGGAGGGGCATGACTGCCGCCACGCCGTGGAGCAGGCGCTCCTCTCCTGGCTCCCGGACCGGGAGCGGATCTGGGGCGGCAGCCTGCCGGAGACCGGGGATCTCCTGGTCTCCCGTCTGTTTCCCGGGGAATGTCCGCCCCGGGCTTATGCCCGTCTGCGGCTGGACGGGGCCGAGGGCGAGGGAGAGGCCCTGCTGGAGGGCCCCTGGCCGGAGGAGGCGCTGCTGCGCCGCCGGGCGGAACAGCGGCTGGTGAAGACCGCCCTGTACCGGGCCCTGACGGCCTGCACCGGGGAAGAGCT
>JAFZVM010000032.1 GCA_017617795.1 Oscillospiraceae bacterium | reverse complement strand
GTGCTCCACGGACTCCGGGAGCTCCACCGTCCGTCCCGCGGCGTCCACTACCTGACGACAGAACTCAGGCTGCACTGCAGGTGCCGGTTCCTCTGTCGGCTCCGGTGCGGGGGGCTCCGTCTGAGGAGCTTCCGCAGGCGGTTCGGGGGTCGCTTCTGCCGGTGGCGCGGTTTCCACCGGCGGCGCAGCGGTTTCCACAGGCGGCTCCGGCGAAGGAGTCGGCGCTGCGCCGCTCCCCTCGTCAGGATTCGCATCCTGGTTGTGTTCCGGCTCCGGAGCGGTGATCTCCCGCTCCTCCTTTCCTGCCGTCGGGTCCTTCCGTTCCCGGCCGCGAGGGTCGCCGACCTCTTCGTCCAATGTCTGGGGCGGCAGAGAGGGATCCTCGTCTGTGTGATCCTCGCTGTTGTCGATCTCGGAAACGTCCGCGCTCTCGTCCACATCGCTTACCCGGTCGTCGTAGACCATTTCAATAAACGCCGGGCTGGGCTTGCAGCCGGTGAGGGCCAGAAAAGCGCAGAGGACCGCCGTGCAGAGGATAAAGGCTATCCGCTTTTTCCCGTACACGGCGGTCACTCCTATTCGTCATTTGCGTTAATTGGTTTACTTGCCGGGATTCCTCGAATGGATGAGGTCCTTCTGCGCTGTACGCTCGTTCAGCCGACGTGCTGATAGTAGCGCATCAGCATGGTCGCGGTCTGCGCGCGGGTGACCGACCCGGCGGGATCGATCCTCAGGCTGTCAGCAGAGGTGCCGACGATGAGTTTTACGGCAACGCTCCATGCGATCGCATCCACGTTCTCGGGGTCGATCTTGTCATAGTCGGTCGCACCGGTGATGTCGGCGGTCTCGCTCATGTCATAGGTCCCGAGGAGCGCGATGGTATCGTGAAGCATGCAGATGAACGTCTCGCGGTCGATGATCTCATCCTGCTTGAATTTGCTTTCGGTGATGAGCTCATTCTCGATCGCCCAATTCTTTGCACCGGTGTACCAGGGCTCGCCTTCAATCTTGACATCCGCGTTGCCGGCGATACGATAGAGGACCTGGAGAAGCTCCGCCATGGTCATATCTCTGTCGGGGTCAAATTTATCGTTGCCCACGCCCTGGAACAGGCCCTTAGCGGTGACGTACTTGACTGCTTCAAAGTACCACGCATTTTCCGCTACGTCGGCGTAGGTCTTGGCCTGGGGCTCGATGACCGTACCGGCGCCGATACCCACGGTCATATCGGGGGCCCAGGCATCGGGGTCGTCGTGCCGCTTGAGGCCGTTGGAAAGCGCATAGGTGATGCCGGAAACGAGGATCTCCTCAATGGCCTTGGGGTCGTAGAGGTTGAGTGAGGTGGTCACGCCCTGGGGCAGGGTGGCTTTTTCCAGCAGGGTGGAAACGGTCTCCTGCAGGGCCGCCTCGTCGGTGATGTGGAAGAAGTTCTGATAGTAATACGCGGCGGCGTACACGGGGTTGAGGTCGATCTCGTCGCCGTAGATGATGCTCTGGATATAGGGGATGCCCAGGGCGTTCTCATGGGTCTGCATGATCATGCCGTAGAGGCAGGTGGGCAGGGTGTCGATGATGAGAGGCAGCTTGTCCTCGTCCACCCCGGCGGCGGCTGCTGCGCTGCGCAGCACCTGTCCGTTCCGGTTGGCGATGACCACGTCGCAGGCCAGGATATCGGCCAGGGCTGCAGTGGTCTCCTCGGTAGTGTTCAGGGTGTTGGTGTTGTCCCGCACGTATTCCACCAGGCGGTTGGGCTTCGACTGCTTGACATCCGTGCCGATGGCGGGCAGGGTCCAGTTGGCCCCCTCGTCCTCGGTATTGCCCACGACGGCGACGCTCTTCTTGGCAATGCCGCCCTCGGCCAGCTGCTTCTGGACATAGAAGTAATAGCCCCACACGAACTTATCATAGTCCGTGGCGATCACGTGGGGATCCCCGTAACGGGTGGTCAGGCCCTTTTCGGCGCAGATGCCGTTCACGATGTCCGCCAGATTTTTCAGGTTCTCGCACTGGTAGACCAGGGTGGAGATGGAGCAGGTGTAATAGGAGGGGGTATAGTCGTTGGCTGCGTCCTCGTCAACATTCTCCGGGAGGGTAGCGACCACGTTGGAGTAAGTCTCATTGGCGGCGGGGTTGCCTGTGCCGCCGCCCTGGTTCAGGATCAGATCGGGGCGGTGTGTCAGGATGTTCAGGATCGCTTCGGTGCTGGCGGATGCGCCTTCCGACTGCTCTTCGGCAATGGTGGCGTTCTCCACCGGGCTCAGGCCGTTGTCCGCCGCGTAGAAGTTATAGTTGTGGTTGTACAGGTAGGGATCGGGGTTGGCGTTGATGTCGGAACCGAACACGCCCAGGATGGAGCTCACTTTGTTGTAATCGTCGTTCGACGCGCCCAGGTTGCTGGAACCCACCAGGTTGCAGCCCAGGATGAGGGGCGCGATCTGCCCTGCCCGGGACGCCGTGACCTTGATCACGCCGTCGTCCGTGGTGAGGGGCTGCTGGGGAATGCTGAAGCTCGCGGCGTTGACGCTCACCGCAAGGCCTGCCAGCAGGATCACCGCCAGCAGGAGGGATAGGATCCTCTTGGTTTTCATGCTCTTACTCTCCTTTGTGTATTCTTGTTTATTCAACAAACGGCGAAAGCCGCTGTTTACGGGATAGGATATATTTGCAATTTACAGGATATAAGCGTCGATCACGGTCCCCTCCGGCAGGGGGGGCGTGTCCGGCGGGATATCCGCGATCATGTCGCATCCCAGGAGTGAGGTCAGGGCCCCGTTGCCCTGGTGGTCCATGCAGCGGAAGCAGACTTCCCCGTCCGCCAGCTCCATGCGCCCCCGCACCAGCCGTCCGTAGGGGCTGTCCTTTTTTATGGGCGTGAGCAGCCGGGCTTTTGTTCGGGCAAGGGGCTTTTTCTCCTGGCCGCAGAGCGCCCGGAGGAAGGGCAGCCCGATGAGGTGCAGCCCCAGGGAGGCCGAGGCGGGATTGCCGGAAAGGCCCAGGATCACCTTGCCGTCCTTTTCGGCGGCCAGCATCGTCCCGCCGGGACGGAAGCGTACCTTCCAGAACAGCCGCCGCGCGCTTATCTTCTCGCTTGCCGCCAGAACGTAGTCGTAATCTCCCACGGACACGCCGCCGGTGGTCACCACCATATCCGACCGCATGAGCGCCCTTTGCATCGCTTCCGCGATGACGTCCGGGTCGTCTCCCACGATGCCCAGGGTGTCCACCTCGGCCCCGGCGTTCTCCATATAGCCCTTCAGCAGGGCATAGCTGCTGTTGCGGATCTTGCCGTATTCCAGCGGCTCGCCCGGCCCGGTGAGTTCGCTGCCCGTGCTGATCACCGTGACCCGGGGCCTGCGGAACACGCGGACGGTCTCCCTGCCCACGGCGGCCAGCATACCCGCTGTGGGAGGCGTGATGCGCTCTCCCCTTTTCCCGAAGCGCTGCCCGGGCTGCAGGTCGTCCCCGGCGGGGACGATATCCGTATTCGGCCTGACAGGGGCCGTGAGAGTCACGGTCTCTGCTGTGAACTGCGTCTCCTCAAAGCGCACCACCGCGTTCGCGCCCGCGGGGATGGGAGCGCCGGTGAGGATCTTCGCGGCCTCCCCCGGAAGCACGGGCTTACGCGGCGCATTCCCCGCGGCGATCTCCTCCGTGATGCGCAGGACAACGGGACTTCCCGGGCTCGCATCCGCCGTGTCCTCCCCCCGCAGGGCGTAGCCGTCCAGGGGGGACTTGGGAAAGGGCGGCACCGCCTCCGGGGAGATCAGGTCCTCCGCCAGCACTCTGCCGCAGCAGTCCTCCGCCGGGACCGTCTCTGCTTCCGGGGATACAGCCAGGGCAAACAGGAGCTCCAACGCGTCCTCACGGGAGATGCGGGGCTTTTTCTTGCCTTCCGCCACTATTCCCGCTTCCCCTCATACCGGGGCAGCAGGGAGCGGTCCCGCATCAGCTCCACCTCTATCTCCGTACCGGCGGCGTAGAAGCCCTCCCCGGCGGGAGAGACGAACAGGGCGTTGGATTTGAGGATCACAGGCAGGGGCGTCTTGCCCCGATCCCGGGGTTCCACGTAATACTTGTCCCCGTCCCGCAGGACCTCCACCAGATTCAGGAAGTCGAAGCGCGGGGCGCAGCGCATATCCGCTGTCAGCGTCGCCCGCACCTTCTCCCCTTCGGGGACGGGCAGCCCCAGGAAACTGCACACCAGGGCGCGGATGCACCAGTGCATACCGAAGAGCATCCCCACGGGAGGCCCCGCCAGGTTGATCACCGGCTTGCCGGAGCAAACGGCGATGCCCACCGGACGCCCCGGGCCCGCCAGCACCCAGTGGAGCAGCAGCTTGCCCTCGCTCTCCAGAAGCCGGGTGTTGTAGTCCTCTTCCCCCTTGGAGCTGCCGCCGTCGATGACCACGGCGTCGCATTCCTCCAGCGCCTTGTCCAGGGCGGGCTTTAATAGATTCCGATCGTCCCGCACGATGGGGTAGCAGATGGGCTCCGCCCCCAGATCATTGAGCATATGCTTCGCGATGATGCTGTTGGTATCGTAGTTCTGGCCCCGCTTCAAGGGAGCGCCTGCGGGGATCAGCTCGCTTCCGGTGGGGATGAAGCCGATCCGAGGACGGCGGTACACTTCCACCTCCGTGATCCCGCCCATGGCCAGTGCCGCCAGGTCGATGCCCCGGAGGGGAAGCCCCCGGTTCGTCAGCTTCGTGCCTTCCTTGAAGGTGCTGCCCGGTCCCCGCACGGACATCCCCGGGGTGACCGTGACGCCCTCATGGAGCTTTAATCCGCCTTCCGGCAGGATGGTCACGTCCTCGATCCGGATCACGGCGTCGAACTTATCGTCAAAATCGTCGCCGGTATCTGCCCGCACATAGTCCTCTCCCGACCTCCAGCCGGACATATCCGGCACTCCGTCCCTGAACCGTGCCGAATCGACGGCTACGCCGTCCATCCCGGAGGCCCGCACCACCGGGATGCCGTGCAGCGCATAATAGTCCTTTGCCAGCACCCGCCCGCAGGCGTCGTCGATATGCACTGTTTCCGTATGCCTTTCCGGCGTCCAAGCGCCGAACAGCAGCTCCAGGGCCCGTTCTTTCGTGACGTGTTCTTCCATACTCCGTGATTCTCTCCCATCTGCCGCGGAAAACGCGGTTCCGTTTCTGTTTATCATATACGTCATCCTCGAATATTGCAAGTAAAGATTATTATTGACTGAGAATAATTGTCCGCAGCAGTCCCGTCAACGAGATACCGCCCCCCGGAGGGCGCTGCAGAACATAACGAGGCCGCCGCGTCATCAAAAAGACGCAGCGGCCTCAGTCTGATTCGGGATCGTCATGAGAAAACAGAGTGAGCCTTTTACATCTCCCGCACGGAAACTCCGTCCTTGTACACGTCCGCCGGTCCCTCCTGGGTGGCGGGATAGATGCGGTAGCCGTGGCTCGTGAAGTCCGCCAGGAGGTTTTCGCCCCAGAGGATCACGTTTTCCGTGTCGCCGTGGAGCGTATACTTCCAACGGTGCTTGGAGCCGTTCGGGTCACAGGCGTCCATGGCCAGGACGTTGTTGGCTTTGTAGGAATGAACGCCGTCGAAATAGTCCAGGAACAAGTTCACTGCGCCGGTCTCCGGGGCCTGCCAGGCCGGGTACTCCTTGAGCAGTTTGTGGCCCGGAGCCAGCTCACGGGCAACATAGGCGGCGTCCGCCAGGCCCAGCTCCCGGCATTCCCCGGGGGTGGCGGCGGTCCAGGCCAGCCGCTTTTCAAAGTCGCAGTAGACCGGGCCTTCGGGAACGTCTTCCGGTCCGCTGCCGATGGTCCACAGGCGATACACGGTCCAGGTCTCCTGCGCAGTATCCAGCACGCCGAAGAAGCACTCCTCCTCCCGCTCGCCCCGGAAATAAATGCGCTCACCGTCCACATACCACAGGTCGATGCGCTTCCCGGCGATCTGATTCTGCTCCAGTTTTCCGGTTTGCAGGTCGTATTTGACGATCTCACGCTTCCCCGGCTCATGGCTCTCCCAGAGGAAGATGAACAGATTCCTGTCCGTCAGGCGCATCTTGCAGGCACGGCGCTCCGCCTTGGCGCTCAGGAGCAGCACCTCCGCCGCCGTGCGGATGTTCAGCGCCTCGTCGTACTGCCAGAGCATGATGGTGGGCTCGGCCCCCGCGCCCCAGTCAAAGCCCGCCGCGAGGATACCCTCTGCGTTGAGGGAGACCGCCTTGAGCTCGGTATCCCGGGAGATATCCGTATACCGCCGCCGGATGCCCTGATCCTTGGTCAGCAGGTTGAGCCGCTGATCTTCCACAAAAACCAGCCTATCCCCACTGAGAGCGAAGCAGTTGTCCGCCGGGCTCCGATTTTGACGGCTGATCCTGCGGGAGAAGTAAAAGCCGGAGGAGTTCTGTCCCGCAGCAGGGGGAACGGTCAGCGCTGAGGAAAGGTCTGCGAGGCTGGACACCAGGTCCAGCTCCGCCACCGCCTCAGCTCCGCAGACGGAGCAGAAACGGGCGTCATCGTCCAGCACTGCCCCGCAGGCCGCGCAGGTCCGGCGCAGGCGGGTGCCGCAGTATTTGCAGAATCTGGCCTCATCGGAAACGGTTTTTCCACAGTGAAAGCATTTCATTTGGATAAACACTCCTTCTCAAAAGTGAAGATATTTTATCATTTTCCAGGTCTCATGGCAACTTTTTTGCCATGAGACTGTTTTTCAGGAACTCCGC
>JAFZVM010000031.1 GCA_017617795.1 Oscillospiraceae bacterium | reverse complement strand
CCGTTTACAGGTTTGTCTACAGTCTGAGCAGCCGCCGGTTTCCTGGCGGCTGCATCTTATTATTCTATGTATTATTTCGTCAGGATCTGTTTGATGATCCAAAGCTGAAGGCGTTGGGGAAGGGCGGAGAGCAGGATTAGAAGGGGATTCCGGTTCACATGATAGACGAGCCTGGGGCGCCTGGCCTTCAGCGCCTTCTGCACACGATCCGCCAGCATCTCCGGGGAAATGCTCCGGGTCTCCGTGCGTTCCACGATCCTGCGGAAGCGTTCCCCGGGAAGCGGGTACAGCTTCGTCCCGCTGCAGAACCGCTCCAGACGCCTGAGGGACTCCGACAGGAGGGGCGTTTCCACCGCCCCGGGTCGGACGACGATGACTTTGTGCCCCAGAAGCTGCAGCTCCATCCTAAGGGCGGCGGCGTATTTATCCAGGGCCGCCTTGGTAACGGCATAGATCCCGGTGAAGGGCAGGGGATCCAGGGGCGCCAGCTCACTGGTGACGATGAGGATCCTTCCGTCGGGACGGAGCAGGGGAAGAAAGAGCCGGTTCACCCGAAAGGCGCCGAAGAGGTTCACATTGAAATCCCGCAGAAATCGATCCTCCGCCATCTCCGCCAGGGAATCCAGATCGTAGATCCCCGCCATATGGACGATCCCGTCCAGCTCTCCCGCCTCCTGCCGTACCTGTTCCAAAGCGGCTTCCAGCTCTTCCGGCGAGGTGAGATCCGCCCGGAGACAGCGCCAGGGACCGGCTTCCGGGGAAAAGACCAGATCCAGTCCCCATACCCGGTCGCCGGATTCCGTCAGTTTTCGGCAGAGGGCTGAACCCATGCCGCCCCCGGCTCCGGTGATGAGATAGTTACCCATTATTCCTTACCTGAAGAGAGCGGCGGCTTTTTCCATCCGCTCCGCCACGGGTACGCCGAAGGGACAGCGCTCCTCGCAGCCTCGGCAGCCGATGCAGGCGTCCGCGCGGGTCTCCAGCGCCAGATAATGCTCCCGCACGGAAGCGGGGACCTGGGGCTGCATCACTGCCAGATCGTAGAGCTTGTTTACCATGGCGATGTCGATATCCATGGGGCAGGGCTTGCAGTGGCCGCAGTAGGTGCACTGGCCGTGGAAGCTGTGTCTGGGGGCGGAGGCCAGGACCCGGGCATAGTCCAGATCCTCCGGAGAAGCGGTTTCATAGGCCGCGGCGGCGTCCACCTGTTCCGGCGTGTCGTACCCCACCATAACGGAGCAGACCCCGGGGCGGGTCAGGCAATAGTGCAGACATTGAACAGGGGTGAGGGCGACGCCGAAGGGGGAACGGTCCGCATCGAAAAGCCGCCCGCCGGCATAGCCTTTCATAACGGTGATCCCCACCTCCCGTTCTTCGCACAGGCGATAAAGGGCAGCCCGCGCCGGGTCGATGCCCGACAGCTCCGGGTCGTATTCCGGGGCGAAGTAATTGTCGATGTTCTCCGTGGGGGGCATCAGGTCGAAGGCAGGGTTTACGCTGAACAGGATCATCTCCACAAACCCGCTCTCCGCCGCCTGTTTTGCGATCAGGGGGTTATGGGTGGAGAGACCGATGTGCTTTATCCGGCCCGCCGCCTTCAATTCCCGAACATAGTCCAGGTAAGGACTTCCGGCCAGGGCTTCCCAATCCTTTTCCTCGTCCACATAGTGGATCATGCCCAGGTCGATATGATCCGTGTCAAGGCGGTCCAGAAGATCCTGAAAGGCTTCCCGGCACTTGTCCGCATCCCGGGTGCGGACATACTGCCCGTTCTGCCAGGTGGAACCGATATGCCCCTGGATGATCCAGCGTTCCCGATTTCCGGCAATGGCTTTGCCGATGTTCGTCCGGACGTTGGGCTCCGACATCCAGCAATCCAGGATGTTGATCCCATGCTCCTGCGCCCGGCGGATGACCGCCGCGCACTCCTCGGTATTATGCCGTTCCAGCCATTCCCCGCCCAGACCGATCTCACTGACCATCAGGCCGGTTTGGCCCAGTTTTCTGTATTTCATTCCGTCCTTCCTTTCCGGATGATCGGGTCATCCGTCTTTCCGCAAAACAACAGGGACGGGGCGCTGGTCAGCCGCCGTCCCCATTGGGAGTGCCGGGATCCTTTTTCTTTTTGAGTCTCCGTTCGATCCCGCGGTATCCGTAGATCCCCAGCCCCATCAGGATGAAAAGATAGTAGCACAGGAAGCGCCAGATGAGCATGGCCCAGAATACGCCGGAGGTATCCAGCTGGTCGAAGAGCAGATAGAAGGAGCCTTCGGCAGCTCCGGCGTTTCCCGGTGTGGGGACGATGGTGACGGAGGCGTAAACATAAAGACACATGGTGAGGGACTGCAGATACCCAAGATCGCCGCCGAAGATGCGCACCGTGAAAAAGGGGATGGAGCAGATGGAAATCTGGTAGACCAGGGACAAGGCAAAGAGGGTGAGCAGGAGGGGCCGGTCGGCGGCGATGATCCGCAGACTTCCGGAATACCGCTGAAGGGCGCCTTCCACCTTGCCGATGGTCTTCTCGGGATCCTTGACCAGCCGCAGCTTTGCACCGATGCGCACGAAGAAGCCCACGATCCGCCCGGAGAGAGCGGGGGAGATGGCGGTCAGGGCGACCATGGTGGGAACGGCGGAATAGGCCAGCAGGCCAACATAAGCGGCGATGCGGATGCCCACCACGTCGGCGGTGTCGTTGTTGAGGATGAACAGCACCAGAGCCAGAAGCACGAAGGCATACTGGGTGGTGATGAAGGAAGCCAGAGGCATGGCGGACCTGGTCCCGCCGGTATAGCCATGGGAATGGAGATGGTAGATCTGGAAAGGCTGGCCGCCCGCACCGGAAGGGGTGATGCAGTCGTAGTACCGTCCCAGGACCACCGTTTCAAAGGCGGCCCGGGGAGACACCCGCTCGCCCAGCTGGCGCATCATTTTCAGATACTTGCAGATCTCCGCAAACAGAGCCAGGGCCACGCAGCCCACCGCACAGGTGATGCTGAGCAGATTCCGGGGACTGAAAAGATCGAAGGAGAGGCCCAGGTCCTTCTTGGAAAAATCTGCACGAGCGGAAAAAAACAATACGATCCCGTTCAGCAGAATGAAGACCAGGATGCCGATGAGCCGAAGTCTTCTCCGCCGAACGATCTTCTCTTGCCTCTCTTCCGGAGTCTCCTGCAGGGACTCGGGATCCCACTCGTTCCGATCCAGAACCGTATCCTCCGTTTGTCTGCGTAATCATCAAAACTATACCATATTTGCCGTTCTTGCGCAAGCCGGGACCGAAGATATTGGGGTTGGAAATCCTGGAAGGCCCCGGGACCGGATGGGAAAACATGGGGATCGGCAGGGAAACAGGCAAGACTGCACGAAAGCGGGGAACAAAAAACAAGGCTGACTCCTTCCGGATGTCAGCCTTGTCATTCAGTTCGGTTCAGCTTACTGGGCGGCCTTGGCCTTTTCCGTCAGAGCGGTGAAGGCGGCGGGATCATGGATGGCGATCTCGGAGAGCATCTTCCGGTTCATTTCGATGCCGGCGAGCTTCAGGCCATGCATGAAGGTGGAATAGTTCATCCCATTCAGCTTGCAGGCGGCGCTGATGCGGGTGATCCACAGGCTGCGGAAATCACGCTTCTTCTGCTTTCTGCCGATATAGGCATAGTTCCCGGACTTCATGACGGCCTGGTTAGCCATCTTGAAGTGCTTGGACTTGCTGCCCCAATAACCCTTGGCGAAGCCGAGGATCTTCTTTCTTCTCTTGCGCGTCATGAGAGCGCCTTTGATTCTGGCCATTTCCTGTTCCTCCTATATGAAGCAGTAATTGTTGTTTGGTTTATTTATACGGGATCATCTGCTTGATGGCGGCGACGTTGGTGACGTCGGCATAGGTGCCATGGCGCAGACCTCTCTTGCGCTTGGTGACCTTCTTGGTGAGGATATGGCTCTTAAAGGCATGTGCGCGCTTAACCTTACCGTTCTTGGTCAGGTTGAATCTTTTCTTTGCGCCGCTGTGGCTCTTCAGCTTGGGCATGGTTGCTTCTCCTTCCGTATGATTACATTGCTGGATCGGGCTATTTGGCTGCCTTGGGGTTCAGGAACATGGTCATATGCCGCCCGTCCAGCTTGGCGGGCTTGCTGATGACGGCTATGTCCTTGCAGGCGTCGGCAAAGCGGTTAAGCAGTTCCGTACCGATCTCCGTATGTGTCATTTCCCGGCCGCGGAAGCGCACGGTGACCTTCAGCCGGTCGCCGTCCGTCAGGAATTTCTGCCCGTTTTTCAGCTTCACGTTGAAGTCGTTCAGGCCGATGCCGGGGGACATGCGGATCTCTTTGATCTCCACGATCTTCTGGTTCTTCTTCGTCTCCTTCTCCCGCTTGGACTGCTCGAAGCGATACTTGCCGTAGTCCATGATCTTGCAGACCGGGGGTTCGGAGCCGGGGGCGATCTTCACCAGGTCGAGATTCTTCTCGAAGGCGATTTCCAGAGCCGCCGCAGGGGACATGATGCCCAGCTGGGCCCCGTCATCCCCGATGAGACGGATCTCTTTGTCACGGATCTCCTCATTGATTTGATAAGCCGCGTTGCTGATGCTCAAACACCTCCAATACAGTGTGCGCGGGCCAAAAGGCCCGCGCACACACAGATCCCCCGAAGGGGAAGAAAAATCCGTGTTGACCGCGGCGCAGCTTCTGGCCGGGTGAGACGGCGTAGCCGTCTGCTTCCTTTTAACTATGCCACTATAGCAGGGGCGGAATGAATTGTCAAGAGGTTTTTTCTGCGGGATCGGATCAGTTGACAAACAACGCCGCCCGCTTGGCATAATAGGTCCTGTTTGCAAAGATCAGAATGAGCGTGGCGATGATGGGACCCACAGATGAAGCGTCAAAGGCGCTTTGCCCGATGATGGCGGATACGCAGACTGCATACAGGATTCCCAGAATGAGACTGATCCCATACATCCGCAAAAGCATAGCCGGTCCGTTCTGACAGAACCCGTGCAGCCGGTTTCGTACGTAAAACATAAAAACGCCGAGGCCGATGGTGCATATCCCATAGATCAGATCGCAGGTTTTTATGGCGGGAAAAACGGAATACACCAGATCGGCGCTCGTGCCCTGTCTCGCGTATTGTCCGCCGAACAGATAGGTGATGCCGTACAGGATGTTGAAGATACCGCCGATGATCAGGACCACCGTGAGGAAATTGTGCCATTTCATGGGAAGAGCGGGTTCGGCTTCAACCGGAGTATTCACAGGGGAATTGACGGGAGTGGGGATGTAGGCCGATCCGGTTTGGACCGGCGCCGCGCTTTCCTGGCAGGGAGCGCCGCATTCGGGGCAAAACTTCGATCCGTCGGGTATTTGAGACCCGCAGTATTTGCAAACGGCCATATGCGACTCCTTTCCGTTTATTCGGCATATTTTCCGCATATTCCAATTATATGCAGCGCTTAGCAGTGAAGTCAAGAAAGAATATTACGGGGAAACAGATCCGTTTCCCCGTAATCCTGCAATTCGGTTCTTTACTGCCCGTCGGACCAGGCCTCCACCGCAGCCCGCACCTGGCCGGAGAAATACAGGCTGCCCAAAGCCGCCGCCGGGCGGCCGGTATGGGCTGCCCGGGTCAGGATCCAGTCCACCCCCGCTTCGATGGTGGTGAAGGGAACGGCTTCGGCCCCCGTCTCCCGCCGAAGCAGATCCGCCAGGGAAATGGGCTTCATGGCCCGGGGATTGGGGGGCTCCACCGCGGCGAAGCCCGCGGCCATGGGAGCCAGGAGCCGGGCGATGCCGATTACGTCTTTATCCGCCATGACCCCCATGACGAACCAGAGCTTTTCCCCGCGGAAGTAGGTGCGGAGGCTCTCCGCCGTGGCGGTCATGCCGTGGGGATTATGGGAGCCGTCCAGAATGAAGATGGGATCCCGGCGCAGCACTTCGAAGCGGCCGGGCCAGCGGACGGAGGCCAGACCTGCCCGGATATGCGCCTCGGTGATATTCCAGCCCCGGCTCTGCAGCAGCTCCGCCGCGGTGACGGCCAGGGCGGCGTTTCTGGGCTGATAGGTCCCCGCCAGGGGGACAAAGAGATCTTTGTATGAGCCGTAGTTGAACCGGCAGCCCTCCAGACCGGGACGCAGATCCGTGAGCGCGCTCAGGTCCGGCCGCTTCAGCAGGCAGCCCTTTTCGGCGCAGCGGGCTTCGATCACCGTCTCCGCCTCCTCGCCGCTGCCGTAGCTGGCGACGCTGCAGCCGGGCTTGATGATCCCGGCCTTTGCTCCGGCGATCTCCGCCGGGGTATTCCCCAGGGTCCCGGTGTGGTCCAGTCCGATGGCGCAGAGCACCGCGGCTTCCGGGGCGGGTATCACGTTGGTGGCGTCCCATTCGCCTCCCATGCCCACCTCCAGCACGGCGATATCGCAGTGCACGTGGGCGAACCACCAGATGGCCAGGGCGGTCTCCACCTCAAACTGGGTGGGGGCGTCGTTCATGGTCTCGGCGATGGGACGGACGGTCTCAATGGCCTCCAGCAGGTCGGCGTCGGAAATATACTCCCCATTCACCTGCACCCGCTCGTTCCAGACGATCACATAAGGGGAGGTATAGAGACCGGTCTTGTATCCCGCAGCGGTCAGGATGGAGGAGAGACAGGCGCAGACGCTCCCCTTGCCGTTGGTGCCTGCCACATGGACGTATTTCAGTTCCCGTTCCGGATTTCCCAGGGCGTCCAGCAGGGCCTGGGTCCGGGCGAAGCCGGGCTTGAAGCCCTGAAAACGTTCCTGGGAGAAGAATTCAAGCGGGGTCTTGTTCATCGGGTTTCTCCTCCTTATGCTCCTTCCAGAGTCCGGCCCGCTCGAACAGCCTGGAGCGGAACAGAAGCCAGGTCAGCACCGCGTCGATGACGAAGGTGACGGCGAACTGGACGCTGCGGGTGGTGAGGAAATAGGAAAAGCTGGCGGAAAAGCTGCCTTTTGTGTTATAGACAAAGGCCAGAGACCAGCTCTGATACAGAATGGAACCGATCACCACCGGGGGGAGATAGGCGAGGGCGATGCGCCAGAGATCCGTCTTCTTGAACAGCAGGAAGCGGAGCAGGCCGGGCAGAACGCCGTAGAGGATGGGGGGGACGCAGAACAGGGGGTTGTAGCCATAGCCGGAAAACAGGCAGCCCACCAGATCTGCCACGAAGCCCACGATGCCGCCGGCCAGGGGTCCGAAAAGCACCCCGGCGATGAAAATGGGGATCGCCTCGATGGAGAAACGGGTGAACGCGTTGGGCATGGGGATGATCAGACGGGCAAAGATCACGGAGAGGGCTGCGAGCATGGCGCAGACCGCCAGGGTCTTCGGCTTTTTCAGCGTCGTTGCCCATTCGGAAACGGTCATCCGGTTGTTCAAAATACATTCCTCCCGAAATAACTGCGGACGTCCCCCACCTGATAGAGGGAACCGAAGATGCAGAGGATGTCCTGCTTGTCTGCCTCCTGCAAAGCGGTCTCGATGGCCGCGGGAATGCTTTCAAAGGGCTGCACCGGCGTGCCGCTGTGATGCCGGATCACCTCCGCCAGCTCCCGGGAGCTGAGGGCCCGGTAGGAGGGGGGAGTCACGGCATAGAACTTCTCCGCATAGGGGGCGGCGATATCGATGCTGGCGGTATAATCCTTGTCCGCCAGGACGCCCACCACGATGCGGAATTTCCGGCCGGGGAAGAGGGCGGCCATGGCTTCCATCAGCGCCTCGGCTCCCTGGGGATTGTGGGCCCCGTCCACGATGACGATGGGATCCTTCCGCAGGAGCTCCAGACGGCCGGGCCAGTGGGTCTCCCACAGACCCTCCCGCAGGGCCAGGTCGGAGATATTCCAGCCGTGGCGCCGCAGGTGCTGGATGGCGGTGACGGCGGTGCAGGCGTTCCGCACCTGGTATTTGCCCAGAAGGGAGATGCGCAGGTCCTCGTACCCGCCGAAATCGAAAACGGTGCCGTCCACGGTGTTCTCCTTCACCACGGCCTTGCTGCTGTCGGAGATGGCGAAGGAAGCGCCCTTCGCTTCGCAGGCCTTCCGGAAGACTTCCTCCACCTCCGGTTCCTGTCCGTAGACCACCACGTCCCCATGGGGCTTGATGATCCCCGCCTTCTCTCCGGCGATGAGGGGAAGGGTGTCCCCTAGGAACTCCATGTGGTCGAAGCCGATGTTCACCATGACGGAGACTTCGCTCTGCTCAATGGTGTTGGTGGCGTCCAGCCGTCCCCCCATGCCCACCTCCAGGGAGACGATGTCGCATTTCTCCCGGCTGAACCAGCAGAAGCCCAGGGCGGTGATGAGCTCGAAGATGGTGGGGCGGCGGTAGCCCTTGGCCTGCACCCGCTCCGTGGCGGCGGCGATCTCGGTGGTGATCTCCGCCAGAGCGTCGTCCGGGATCTGGACCCCGTTCACCTGGATCCGCTCGTTGAAGCGCTGGATGAAGGGAGAGGTATAAAGGCCGGTCTTGTATCCTGCCTTCTGCAGAACGGAGGCGATATAAGCTGCCGTGGAGCCCTTGCCGTTGGTGCCCGCGATGTGCACGTACCGGCAGTCCTTATGAGGGTCCCCCAGCTCATGCATGAGGGTCTCCATCACGTTGCGTTCGTAGACCCCGCCGGGGTTGGGCGTGCCAAGGATATAGTCCAGCGATTCCTGATAGTTCACAAAAAAAGCCTTCCTTCTCTGCACAAACTGCGCTGGCACAGAAGGAAGACGCACGATGCTCCCGGAGCGGGAGAACGGGGCTTGCCGTATTGTGTCAGCGGACGCGATACCGAAACACAAATCCGGTTTCCGGATTTTTCGTCCGCGGGCGACTTCCCATCCCGGCGGCACTTGATGCGCGGTATCTACTCTGACTCATTGGTCGAATTGATTTTACCCATGCGCGGGAGCTTTGTCAAGGGTTTCCACGAAACGGCACAGATTTTCTGCGGCGTCCTGAGGGCTGAGGGCTTCCAGGGCGCTTCTCATCCTCTGCAGCCTTCCCTCGTCCGCCAGCAGCTCCGTCACCAGGCGTGCGGTGGATTCCCCGTCCTCCCCGCCTTCCGCTGCGGCGCCCAGGCGGGTCCACAGACGCAGGTTCCGTTCCTCGTGTCCGGGGATCGGCTGCGTGAGGACGGAAGGCACCCCCGCCGCCGCCAGCTCCGTCAGAGATAGTCCGCCGGGCTTGGTGACGGCCAGATCCGCCGCCGCCATGTATTCCGACAGCAGCCGGGTGTAACCCAGCACCCGAAGGCGGTCGTTCCGGAAGGGGAGGAGCCGTTCCCGCAGCACCCGGTTCCGGCCGCAGACGCAGACGGTGGTGATCTCCTGCTTCCGCAGGGCCAGGGCGGTGGAGAAGATATGGCCGTAGCCCATGGAGCCGCCCATGAGGAGCACCAGCTTTCCTCCGGGCAGGCCGAGCTTCGCCCTGGCCTCCTCCCGGGACAGCAGACAGCGCCGGGGGGAGCGGATGGGGATGCCCAGGGGCAGAATGATGTCCTGCGGGATGTTCCGGAGCAGGACTTCCTCCCGCATCTCCTCCGTGGGAATGACCAGACCGTCCAATCCGGGGCAGTCCTCCCAATAGGGATGGAGGCAGTAATCCGTGTTCACCCCCAGGATGGGCAGACGTATGGAGCCCTGCTGCCGCAGACAGGTGAGCACCCTGGCGGCGAACACATGCATGCATACGGCGCAGTCGTATTCCCGCGCCTGCATCCAGGCTTTCATCCGGAGGTACAGCCAGCCCGGCAGGAAGCGCCGCTCCCAGCGGCGGCGGAAGAGTTCATCCCGCTCAAGACGGGTATAGGTGCGGCTGTATTTCTGCCGGAATTCTCTGGCGCAGGTGCGGTAGATCCGGTCCGTCAGCCGGCTGGGCACGCCGCAGCAGCGGTACAGGTCCGCCACGGTGACCTCATGCCCCCGGCGCTCCAGCGCCTCCCGAAGGGCGGCGGCGCTGGTATTGTGCCCCTCGCCGGCGGTGACGCTGAGGATCAGTATGCGCACGCCCTTCACCTCCCATAACTCCCGGTCCGGAGAGTTTTTTCCTCCGGGGAGTTGTAATCTCCGTCAAAACGGAATATGATGGATACGGAACGTAGAATACCACGCCTGCCCCATTCCGGGGACACGGAGCAGAAGAGGGGAATATCATGACGGTTTCCGATTTCTTTGCATACATGAAGCCGGGGAAGATCGGCCATCTGATCGGCATCGGCGGGGTGAGCATGTCTCCGCTGGCCGAGGTCCTGCAGAGCAAGGGACTGACGATCCGGGGCTCCGATATGCAGGACAGCCCCGCGGTGGAGGCGCTGCGGCAGAAGGGCATCCCCGTATCCATCGGCCAGAAGGCGGAGAACGTGAAGGGGGCGGATTTCATCGTCCGTACCGCCGCCGCCCGGGACGACAATCCCGAGGTGGCCGCCGCCCGGGAACTGGGCATCCCCCTGTTTGAGCGGACCCAGGCCTGGGGCGCCATCATGCAGCATTACCGCAACGGCGTCTGCGTGGCGGGGACCCACGGAAAGACCACCACCACATCCATGCTCACCCATATCTGCATGGCGGCGCAGCTGGATCCCACGGTGATGATCGGCGGCACCCTGCCCCTCCTGGGCTCCGGTTACCGCCTGGGCAAAGGCGACACCATTATACTGGAATCCTGCGAGTATTACAACTCATACCACAGCTTCAGCCCCACCATCGCCGTGATCCTGGATGTGGACGACGACCATCTGGATTTCTTCGGAAATCTGGAAAACGTGAAAAAATCCTTCCGCACCTTTGCGGAGCTCACCCCGGCGGACGGGCTGGTGGTGGCGAACCGGGACGATGCGAATTCCATGTCCGCCCTGGCCGGGCTGGATCGCCCCCTGTGCACCTTCGGCTTTTCTCCCGAGGCGGACGTGCGTCCCGATAAGCTGACCGAGGGCAGAGGCGCGGAGTTCGACGTGCTCTATCGGGGAGAAAAATGGGGCCATATCCGGCTGCAGATCCCCGGCAGGCACAACGTGTACAATGCCCTGGCAGCCTGCGCCGCGGCCATTCGTCTGGGGGTCAGCCCTGAGGACGCCGCCCGGGGCCTGGAAGCCTTCCGCGGAGCGGCCCGGCGGATCGAATACAAGGGCAGCTGCCGGGGGGCGGATATCTACGACGACTATGCCCACCATCCCAGCGAATTTGCCGCTCTGATGCAGGCGGTGTCCAGGATGGGGTACGAGCGGGTGCTGGCGGTGTTCCAGCCCCACACCTATACCCGGACGCAGCAGCATTTTGAGGATTTCGTCAAAGTCCTCTCTCAGCCGGACAAGGTATGGCTGGCGGAGATCTATGCCGCCCGGGAGCAGAACACCCTGGGCATCTCCTCCAAAGACCTGGCGGACCGGATCCCCGGGGCGGAATTCTATCCGGATTTCGCGTCCATCGCGGAGAGCGTCCGGAAGGAGGCAAAGCCCGGAGACATGATCCTCACCGTAGGCGCAGGGGACGTATACAAGATCGGCGAAATGCTGGCGGAAAAATGAATTGACGCCGGAGGCGTCGTGAAATGTTCCTTCGGAACATGAATGAATAATAACGGTGCGGAAGGAATGCGCTTCCTTCCGCACCACTGTGTTTATCCCGGATGCTTTATTCCGGTATCAGATCTATAGCCTCTATCGCCGCAAGTGTCGAAGCGTACGACCGAGGCGTGCAGCGGCGATGTAAACCTTCTCGCCCCGGAGCCCAGCGAAGCGGGTCCGGGGCGAAACTTATTTCAGTCCTTCAATCCCTGCTGCTCCCGCTCCCGGTAAGCGTCCTTCCGGGACAGGTTCAGCCTTCCGCGCTCGTCCACGCCCAGGCACTTGACCCAGGTCATGTCGCCCACGTTCAGCACATCCTCCACCTTTTCGGTGCGCTTGAACTCCAGGTCCTTGATGTGGACCATGCCCTCCTTGCCGGGCACCAGCTCCACGAAAGCGCCGATGGGGATGATCCGGGTGACCTTGCCGTAGTACAGGGCGCCGGTCTCCGGCACGAAGACGATGGATTCCACCATCTTCATGGCCTTGCGGCAGTTCTCGATATCCAGGGAGGAGAAGTAGACCATGCCGTCCTCCTCCACGTCCACCTTGGCGCCGGACTCGGCCACGATCTTCTGGATGGTCTTGCCGCCGGAGCCGATG
>JAFZVM010000030.1 GCA_017617795.1 Oscillospiraceae bacterium | reverse complement strand
TAAAATTTTCCATTATTATTATAAATTCTTGTTAAATCATTCCATAAATTGAAATCTTTTTCATTTATAACTACTAAATTTGCATTTATGTCATTTATATTAGGTATATTTTTTATTTCTTTTCTAGAATTATTTATATATTTATTATTATCTTTACTATAAATACCCATATTATTTAAATATTTTAATTTTAATGGTATACTTTTTATTTGATTTATTTTATATATATTATTAATATTATATGGATTATTTTCTGTTTCTATTTTTTGAGTACTATTTGTTCTAAATATTTTTCCTTTATTTTTATTTTTAGTTTTTTTGTTGTTTTTTTTGCTATTCGATTTTTTGACTTTTATCTTTGATTTATTTTTCGGAGGCCAGCTTCTCCTCCGCTATCTTCCCTTCCCGGACCTTGCAGACCCGGCCGCCGAAGGACGGACGCCGCCGAAGGCGTCCGTTCGGGATGACTTCAAGTCGTATACTTTGCTCATGGTTTCTCCTTATCCGGCGTCCGGCGGGACGAAAAAAACCCGTCTCGCTGTTCGAGACGGGTCGGGAGGCAAAATACATAAATATGCAATAATTTATGCATATATTCCTCGGCTACTGAACTCGAATAGCGAGCCTCCCTCCCCCATGTATCTGACTTGGCCACAAGGCCGCACAGTGCCGGTCGCGTCGGTTCTTACCCGTTTCCATGCTGCTGTTGAGAGCAGGAGAGAGAATCTTTATGCAATTTCGACCTGAATATAACATCTTCCCATGTGAAATACAAGGTGCGCGGCGATATTTCAGAAAATGGCATAAAAGTATCCCCCGGAAATCCGGGGGTATTAGCCAAAAGCGACATGGCCGCCCGGGGATGGGGCAGTATTCACCCATACCCGTATAAGTATGCATACCCCAGGGGGGATACGGGGTCATCCCCGCCTGAACGCCTCCTGCCCCGTCAGAGGGATTCCATCAGCTGCCAAACCTCCGCCAGGGGGAAATCCCCGCTGGGAGGCTCCATCAGGATCCCCTGGAGGAAGTCCTTCGCCTCCCGGCTCTGGGGCAGCATATAGCCGCTCTCCCGCATCAGGTCCGCCCCGGTGAGGCGGAGGGAGGCGGCGCAGGCCAGCATGAGGCGGCGCAGGCCTTCCCTGTCCGTTTCCCCGGCCACCTGCCGGGCCAGAGTCTCCAGTTCCGTCTTCTTCACCGACAGGGCGTTCAGGGCGTTCACCGTCTCCCGATCCTTGGGCTGCCGGGGAGGATACTCCAGGGGGACCAGGTAGATGGCCCCGCCGGGGCAGGCATCGGCGCAGGCGCCGCAGCCCACGCACTTTTCCGGATCGATGACGCTGTTCTCCGTATCCGTCGCCCCGGTGGGACAGACGAAGAGGCAGAGACAATCCTTGGTGCAGAGACGCAGGTTCCGCACCGCCAGCTTTTTGATCTTCTGCTCCATGGCTCAGCCCTCCACCTTTTCAAATTTCCAGGCGGGCACCCGGCATACCGGACACTGCTCCGGCGGGGCGTCCCCCACGTACACGAAGCCGCAGGCGGTGCAGAGCCAGACGCCGGTCCCCTCCAGCATGCTCTCCCCCTGTTCCCGGTACTGCTCCAAGAGGATGGCCAGCATCCGGTCCGCCTTCTCTCCCCATACCAGGGCCCTGGCGGCTCCCCGGTCCCCCCGGGCGTCCACCGCAGCCCGGACGGCGGGATAAGCGGCGATCTCCTCCCCCAGCAGGGCCTCCAGCCGCTCCGGGGAAGCCCCGGGCTCCGGGGGGACCAGGGCGGTGAACCGCTCCGCCAGCATGGAAAACTTTGCCGCCTGCTCCGCTTTTCCCTGCTTCTCGCAGGCCCGACCCAGGTCGGTGCACAGGGCCGCCATCTGGCCCCAGCTCAGCTTCTCCGCTTCACCCATGGCGAAGTCCGCCGCCGGAGCTCCCGCCGGGGGCTCGGCCCCCTTCTCCGGCCGGAAGCTGGATTTTGCGGCCCTGCACAGGGGGCAGACCCAGCTCTCCGGAAGGTCGGCGAAGGGCGTTCCCTCCTTCTCCTCGTCGTATACGTACCCGCATACGGGGCAGACGTATTTCATTCCGCGTCCTCCTTTCCCCCGGACCGGGGCCCGGGCTCTCCCTCCTCCGGCCGGAAGCTGTTCCTGGGGGCGTAGCACAGGGGACAGGCCCAGGTCTCCGGAAGGTCGGCAAAGGGCATGTCGGCCTTCTCCTCGTCGTACACTTCTCCGCACAGGGGACATATGTATCTCATATCCCGGCCTCCTTTTCGTCCTTCTGTTCCTTCCGCTCTTTCCCTCAGGGGGCCGAGGCCGTGCTGAGGATGACCCGGTTCGGGCCGGTCTGGCAGACCTCGATCTGATCCTGGGGGGAGAGAGGCCGGGCCTCGTTGGGCAGGTACAGCCGCTCCGGGGAGACGTAGACCGTGTCCTCCCGGCGTCTGCCGTTCACGTACACCACGCTGTAAGGGGTGAAGCCGGAGCCGTCGATCTCCGCCATGGTTTCCCGCAGGAACACGTCCGTGACCGTGATGTCCTCCAGGCCCATCTTCATCTCCGTCCGCCGGTAAGGGCTCTCCCCGCCGTAGGCGATCCGATCCCCGTACAGCAGATCGTACTCCAGGAGCTCCAGCCCGTCCTGATACCCCTCCAGGCCCATGTGCTCCAGGTGATAGTCGGTGACCGCGCCGCCCTGGATCCCGGCGGCTTCCAGGAGATGGGCCGTCAGCTGATAGGCCCACAGGTCTTTGTCCTCTCCCCCGACCCCCGCGCCGTAGTTGCTCCAGATGAAATACTGGGTCTGGAACAGGGTGCCGCACACCAGGTCCTCCGCAGAGAGGTCCAGCACCGGCAGATGGTCCCCGTAGGCCACCACCATGGTCTCCTCGGGCCAATCCTCCAGGGCGGCGATCAGGTCTCCCAGGAAGGCGTCGGTCCCCCGGAGCTGCTTGGCGAAATACAGGAACTGCTCCGAGGCGTCCCCCTGGAAGACCTCGTTGCCCTTGAAGCGGATATCGTCCACGTCGCTGTCCTCCGGGTACTTGCCGTGGCACTGGACGGTGACCGCAAAGACGAAATCCCGGGATTTCGTCTTGTTCAGCGCTTTCATGATGTATTTCGTCAGGATCCGGTCCTTGGGCCAGCCCTTCTCCGTGGTCTGCACGTCGTTCATGTACTCCAGGGAGGTGAAGTCGTCGAAGCCCAGGTTGGGATAGACCTCGTTCCGGCTGTAGAAGGAACCGGTGTAGTTGTGGACGGCGTGGGTCCCGTACCCCAGCTCCTTGAGGTAATAGGCGATGCTCTCGCAGGTGTTGTCCCGGAGCAGGGAATCATAGGGGTATTCGCTGATCCCGAAGAAATCCAGGCTCATCCCGGTGAGGACCTCGAACTCGGCGTTCACGGTCCCCGCCCCCAGGGTGGGCATCCGCAGATAGCCGGAGGCGCAGGAGTCCCGCAGGCGGGTGAAGTTGGGAATGGGATCCTCCGCCAGCTCCACCCCCCGGATGAGGGCCGGATCGAAGAAGGATTCCAGCTGGATCAGGATGATATTGGGTTTTTTCTTCTCCGCCTCCACCGTCCCGTCCAGGTCCAGCTCCTCCACGCTGTCCCTGGAATAGTTCTCCGGCCGGCTCACACCGCTTTTGAAGATGCTGGTCATGAAGCAGTAGGGGAAGCCCCGCTGCTCATAGGCCGCGTTGATGCTCTCGTACTGGGCGGAGAGCTTGATGTGCCGGGTGCCGAAGAAGCCGAGGATGAACAGGGTGAAGGCAAAGGCGGCCACCGTCAGGATATCCTTTCTCCGATGCTCCGGCTTCCCGCTTCGGGGAGCGCGTAAAAACAGCCACACCAGGAAGGCCAGCAGGAGCACCAGCCCCGCCCCCATGCCGATGAGGGCCAGGGGGGTGAAATACACGTCCGCGATGGTGAGGCCCGAGGCCAGGATGGCAAAGTCCCGGGCGGAAAAGGGGATCGCCCGGAAGGCCAGGGTGGAGATGTTCACGATCCCGAAGGCGAGCCATACCAGGGTGATGAGGACGCTGTAAAACACCTTCCGCCGCAGCACCAGGACGAACATCAGGGTGGAGAAGATGATCGCAGCGTTCAGCAGGAACATATGGGGGCTGCGGAGGATGAACAGGAAGGCGGTATAGCAGGGCTTATGGCCCAGCAGCTCGATGATCAGCTCCAGAAGGGCGGACAGCGCCGCCAGGGCCGGGATCGGCCGGGTCTCCAGCAGCAGCCGCCAGGCGTCCGCCCAACGGGAGATCCTCCGCCCCAATGCCGCTCCCGGCGCAGGGCGTTCTTTGGTTACCACGGCCGTCTTTCCTCCCTTCCTTCGGTCTCCGCGGCGTTTTCACCTGCGGTATTGGTTTGGACCTCGCAGGTGCGGAAGCTCCAGCGAAGCGTCAATTCACGTTCCGAAGGAACCATTCACGCGCCCGCAAGGGCGCAGTTTACGTCCCCCGCTTCAGCTCTCCCCGCAGGGTCCAGACTCCCCCCGTCTGCTCCAGATACAGGCAATGGAGGGAATCCCCCGCTGCGGCGCCTTCATCAAAGAAACACCGGGACAGGGGATCGATGAACATGCTCTCCACGATATTCCCCACTCCCCGTCCGCCGTTTTCCAGGTTCCCCAGGGCGGCGGCCAGCAGCTGCTCCCGCAGCTCCGGGGAGATGGTGAGGGCGACGCCCTTGTCCCTTGCCGCCCGGTCCCGGATCTTGGTCAGCAGGTTGTCCAGGATCTGGGCCGCCGCGGGAGGACGGATATAGTCGAATACGATGATGTTCTCCCCCATGCGGTTCAGCAGCTCCGGCCGCCCCAGCTCCAGCTTGAAATAGTCCTCGATATTCCGGCGGATCACCCGGCGCAGGGTGTCGTAATCCATCTCCGGATCCGCCAGGGCCTGCCTCCGGCCCCCCTCCCCCTCGCCGATGAAGCCCAGGTTGCTGGTGAAGATGATGACGGTCTCGGTGAAGTACACCGTGTTCCCCTGGCCGTCCGTCATCCGTCCGTCCTCCAGGATCTGGAGGAACTTGTCCAGGATGGAGGGATGGGCCTTTTCGATCTCGTCGAACAGGAGGATGGAGAAGGGGTGCTTCCGCACCGCGTTGGTGAGCTGACCGCCCGCCTCGTAGCCCACATAGCCCGGCGGGGCGCCCAGAAGCCGCTGGTCGGAGTGGCTCTGGCGGTACTCGCTCATATCGAAGCGGATGCAGCAGTCCTCGTCCCCGAACAGGGCCTCCGCCAGGGTCTTGGCGGTCTCGGTCTTCCCGGTGCCCGTGGGCCCGGCAAAAAAGAGGATCCCCTTGGGCTTCGTCTGGGAGGAGCTCTGGAGGTTCCCCAGCCCGGTGGCCGCCCGCTTCACCACGTCCAGGGTGCGGCCCACGGCGTAATCCTGCCCCTTCACCCGGCGGCGGAAGGCCTCCTCCGCAGCCCGGAGGCGGGATTCATCCAGCCGGTCCCAGGGGTTTTCCCGGATGCCGTATTTGTACAGGTCCACCACCCGGCACAGATCCCGGGGGGCCAGGCCCTCGTTGACGCAGAGGTTCCGGAGGCTCAGCAGCTCCGTGAGGCTCAGGCCCTCCGTCAGCCCCGTGAACCGGTCGGCGATCTTCTCCAGCTCTCCGGGATGCTCCTCCAGATATTCCCGGTCCCGCTCCCAGGCGCCGGGGGTGAAAAAGCGCCGCAGCTCCGGCCCCGTCACCAGGGCGGCCCGCTCCTCCCGTCCGGGAGGCTCCACGGCGATGCTCTTCACGTTGGGATTCTGGAGGTAGAACCAGGGGGGCAGGTCGTTCACCTTGTTCACGATGAGGATCATCATGTTTTTCAGCCGGTCGACCCCCGTGGCCACGTCACGGCTCTCCAGGGATGCCTGGAGGAGGGTGGTGAAGCTCTCCGCATCCCCCTGCTCCATCCGCTCCGGGGAGACGATATACCGGGAGGCGAATTCCAGCACCACCGCGGCGGGCTCCCGCTCCTGGGCCATGGCCCGGCGGATCAGGGCCGCCGCCCCGCCCCTGCCCCGGAAATCCCCGTACTGCAGGAGCTGATTCTCGCTCATGCCCAGGGCCCGGGCAAAGCCCCGCTTCGCCTCGGCGTCCCAGGGGTTGTCGAAGCCGTTCCGATTATCGTAAAACAGGATATTGTGGTACCCTCTCCGGCTGAGATAGTCCTGGAGCCAGGGGCCCAGGCGCACCGCTTCCCCGCCTCCGGAGAGGCGGTAGATATCCAGCACGTTTCCCTCCAGGATCAGCACGGGCTTGATGCGCCGGAAGATCTCCAGCTCCCGCTGCCATTTGGGGATCAGTTCGTTCATGGTCTTCCCTCCCGTGTTCGGGCAGTATACCATATTTTCCGCCCCGGGGCAACGGATCTTCGCCGGTCCTTGACTTTCCCCGCTCCATGGGGGAAAATAGAAGCCGACGATCAGCAATGGGAAACGGGGGTCTGGCAAAATGCTCAACCGGTACGAAAAGGAGATCACGATCCTGCCCAGCCTGTGCGACAGCGCGGCGCTTCTGGGCATACCGGACGCCTTCGGTCTGTTCATGGATATCGCTTCCGAGCATGCGGCGGCTCTGGGCTGCGGCATCCGGGAGCTGGGAGAAAAGGGCCTGTTCTGGCTGACGGTGCGCACCCGGGTGCGCTTCTTCCGCCGTCCGGCGCTGATGGAACGGGCGACCCTGGCTACCTGGCCGGAGGCCCCGGGACGCCTCCGGGCGGAGCGGGACTACCTCATGGAGCAGGAAGGCCGGGTCCTGGCCGCCGGGAAAACGGAGTGGGGCGTGCTGGATCAGGCCTCCGGCCGGCTGACTTCCCCGAAGGAGGTCTACGCGCCGGAGCTGGAGTTCTTCCCGGAAACGGTGTGGCCGGAGCCCTTCACCCGTCTGCCGGACGAGCCCATGGAGGAATACGCCCGGTATGCCGTCCGCTCCGTGGATATGGACCTGGGAAAGCATATGAACAACGTGGCCTATATCCGGTCCCTGGCGGGGACCTTCTCCGCCGAGGAATGGCAGGCGCTGAGGATCCGGGAGCTGGAGATCGCCTACCGCACCTCCTGCCGCGAGGGGGACGTGCTCATCTGGCAGCGCCGGGCCCAGGCGGACGGTTCCCTTGTCCTGCGGGCCGTGCGGGAGGACGAAAAAACCGCCGTCCAGGTGCGGATCACGCCGTCTCGGAACTGACCCAGCCTGACGGAGGCAGCGGGGAGCGCCTCGCCGGCGGGGCGTTTCAAATCGTTCCTGCCGATGGTTTTTTCCATTTGCCTCCGGCGGCCCGATTTCTTTCCAGCGGGGGAAAGAAACCGGGAAAAGAAAGCCCGCCAAAGGGGACCTATTCCGAGGCGGTCCCCTTTGGAATCCCTCCCCGACGGCGAATGGGGCTCCGCCCCCTTCGATCCCCTCGCGGGAGACGAAGGACGGGGGCTTTGCGCAGAAAAAAAGTTTCGATATGTAAGGCCCATCGTCCGAACGCTGGAGTATTCAGAATAAGTTGCCCTCGTCCTCCGTAGAACTCCCGTAAAACCCCGGGGAGGATCCAAGGGAGGGGCCCGCAGGCCCCGCCTTGGCCGGGAGGAGGGGTCCCGGGGAACCTTTCGGAAGGTGCCCCGGGCGATCCTTTGATTCCTTTCCCATCGTGGGGAAAGGAATGCCCCGCGGCGAGCGGCCCCCGCAGGGCAATTCATGTTCCAAAGGAACAATTCACGCACCGACAGGCACAATTCATCGGTTATCCGGCGCTTTGCGTTGACTTTCCCCACTCCCTTCAATACAATATGGATAAGGATCAAATATGAAGATAAAGGAGTCCGGATCATGGAATACGTCACCTTATCGGAAAACATGGAATTCCCCGCAAACCGCCCCATCCCCTGGATCGCCAACCTCAGCGACGACTGCCTGAAGAATTACTATTCCATCCATTGGAACATGCCCCAGCCCTACGATCCCAAGAACCGGGAGGCCGTGGGCCATCCCCCTCACATGCACAAGGAAAACGAGCTCATGTACCTCATCGGCATGAACCCGGAGGATCCCTACGACCTGGGGGCCGAGGTGGAGATCTGCATCGGCAAGGATATGAAAAAGTTCACCATCACCCGGAGCTGCTGCATCTGCATCCCCGCCGATACCCCCCACGGCTTCTACCGCATCATCAAGGCGGATAAGCCCTGGCTGTTCGTCCAGGTGCAGGAGGCCAATCCCCGGACGGAGAAATTCCTCTGGGAGTACCTCACCCCGGAGCAGAAGGCCTCCATCCCCGAGCGGCTCATGGAGTTCTGGAAAGACGTGGGATACGACGACTGACGCCCCGGGGGGCGAACCCTGCGAGGCTTGATCTTTGGAACATATAAGAAAAATCCACGCCGCGAAGCAAATGCTTCGCGGCGGTCCCGTTTCTCCCGGCTGCCGGCATAACGCCGCCCTTCCCGGAATAGATTTTACCATGAACGCGGACGCGGCGCTGCCGCGCCGAAGGAGGGAAGCGCTTTGGCATGGCAGAACAATACGGCGGAGCTCCGGGGCACCCTGGCCGGACCGCCGGAACTATCCCATATCAGCCGGGGGACGGAATACTACGCCGTCACCCTGATCACCCGGCGGCTCTCCGGCGCCCGGGACCGGGCCAACGTGATCCTGCCGGTCGGGCTGCTGCCCTGCCTGCCGGAGCCGGGGGAAAAATTCTGGCTCCGGGGAGAGCTGCGGAGCTTCAACAACCGCAGCGGCAGCGGCAGCCGCCTGATGCTGTACATCTTCGGCCAGGAGCTGGCTCCGGCGGAGGACCTGGGAGAGGATCGGAACGAGATCACCCTGTCGGGCGCCCTGTGCAAGCCCCCCACCTGGCGGCGGACTCCCATGGGGCGGGAGATCTGCGATCTGATGCTGGCGGTGAACCGGCGGTACGGCCGCAGCGATTATCTCCCCTGCATCGCCTGGGGAAAAAACGCCCTCCGGGCCTCCGCCTGGGACGTGGGCCGGAGCGTCAGCCTCCAGGGACGATTCCAGTCCCGGGTCTACGTCAAGACCCTGGAGACCGGGGAGACCCGGGAGCGGACAGCCTACGAGGTCTCCGTTACGGCGTTTCTTCCGGATCCGGAGCCTGAGACTGAGCCTTTTTTGCCCTGAGCTCCGCCTCCCGCTCGGCGCACATGGCGGCCAGCTCCTCCGGGGGAAAGACGTATCGCTCTCCGCAGAAGCGGCATACCACCTCCGCCTCCTCTCCGCTGTCCCGCATATCCCGGAGCTCCCGGATGCCGATGCCCTTGATGGCGGCGCGGTACTTCTCCCGGGAACAGTTGCAGCGGTAGCGGATGGGCTTCGTCTCCAGCAGGTCGTAGGGGATCTCCCCGAAAACCAGGGCGGCGATCTCCTCTCCCCTTTTTCCCTCCCCGATGAGGGCGGAGAGGGAGGGCATGGCCTCCACCCGCTCCTGGAGCCGGTCCGCCAGCTCATCCGGCGCGCCGGGCATGAGCTGGAGCAGGAAGCCTCCGGCTCCCTTCACCCTTCCATCCGGCCAGACCCGGACCCCCAGGGCGCAGACCGTGGGGGTCTGTTCGCTCATGGCGTAGTAGGCGGTGATGTCCTCCGCGATCTCCCCGCTCACCAGCTTGGTATATCCCACATAGGGCTCTCCGAAGCCATAGTCCCGCACCACGTACAGGTCCCCTTCCCGGCCCACGGCTCCCCCCACGTCCAGCTTGCCCTGGGCATTGGGGGGCAGCTCCACCTTCGGGTCCTCGCAGCAGCCCCGGACGTTCCCCAGGGCGTCGGAGACGCAGGTGAAGCTCCCGGCGGGTCCGCCTCCGCTGATGCGCAGGGTGACGCTCCCGTCCCCGTCCTTCAGGGTGCCTCCCATGATGGCGGCGGCGGTGAGGCAGCGGCCCAGGGCGGCGGTGACGGTTCGGGAGCAGCCGTGGCGGAGCCGGGCGTATTCCACGATATCCGTGGTATGGGCAAACAGCAGTCTGGCTCCCCCGTCCCGGGTGAGAGCGGTGAGCAGAGAGCCTTCGGCATTGACAGTATCCATGGATCGTTCCTCCGTATCGGCATGGCGGCGGATGGGTCTTTCCCTCCGCCCCGGTCATTATACGGCGGCGGGCCCTTCTGCGCAAGGGGGCGAGTTGTACGCAAATCCGCGGGCTCTTCTCTGTTTGCTTTTTTCCTTTCCTTTCCGTTCCTTTCCTTTATCCTGTTCTTTTTTCTTGTTGTTTCTTTTTGATTTGACTCTGCTCTTCTGTCTTCTTTTCTTCTCTTTTAGGGACAACTTGTCACAACTTGTGACGACTTGTGACGACCCGTGACCGCTTGTGCCGGCTGCCGCTTCCCTCAATCCGCCGTGTCATCCGGCAGGACATAATACTCACCCGGCGGAAGCAGACTGCTTCGTCTGCGGTTGGCCCGATTTCGGGCGCAGGCTTCCTGATACCGTTCCAGGGAGTCGTCCACGTCGCAGCACATGATCCTGCATACCAGTTCTTCCCTTCCCCCCAGCCCGTCCGGCGACTCTCCGTAAAGGAAATAGGCTGCGGCTGCCTTCACCGCCCTTCCGGCCTCCCGATCGTCCAGACTCCCGATCAGTTCCAGACTATGGCGGTAGAACAGGCAGCCTTTGGGTCCTTCGCTTTTCTTTCCCATTTCCATCCTCCTTTTTCAGCTGCCGTCATTGTACTCCATCATCTTTGAGTTGTAAAGGGGTATTGAGTAATTTTCTCAAATTTACTTGATGCTTCTCTCCCCGTCCGGGCCATTGACGCAGGGAAACGGGCATGGTATATTGTTGATAAGCGAATCAACATATGAAACAGGAGGATTTTTACCATGAAGAAATGGAAATGCACCGTCTGCGGTGAGATCGTGGAAAGCGAAACCCGTCCCGAGATCTGCCCCCGCTGCAAGGTCCCCGGCGAGAAGTTCGTCCTGGTGGAAGAGGGCGCGGAGCTGACCTGGGCCGCCGAGCATGTGATCGGTATCGCCCAGGGCGTGCCTCAGGAGATCATCGACGGTCTGCGGGCCAACTTCGAGGGCGAGTGCTCCGAGGTGGGCATGTATCTGGCCATGGGCCGGGCCGCCGCCCGGGAAGGCTATCCCGAGATCGCCGCCTATTGGGAAAAGGCCGCCTATGAGGAAGCGGAGCACGCCGCCAAGTTCGCGGAGCTCCTGGGCGAGGTCGTCTCCCCCTCCACCAAGAAGAACCTGGAGGTCCGGATCGCCGCGGAGAACGGCGCCACCCAGGGCAAGACCGACCTGGCCAAGCTGGCGAAGCAGCTGAACCTGGACGCCATCCACGACACCGTGCACGAGATGGCCCGGGACGAGGCGCGCCACGGCAAGGCCTTCGCGGGACTTCTGAAGCGGTACTTCGGCGAATAAGCAAAACCTGCGCTTCCGGGGGACGGCAAACGCCGTTCCCCGGTTTTTTCTGGCCGCACCGCTTTGAACGGGCCTGAAAATGTGCTATACTATCGTCTTGCGGCACTGCCCGTCCGTTATTCGCCTCCCGCTCCGGATTTATGAAACCGGAGAAGCTCCTTTTTCGTCACAGGAACGGAGGGGAGGAACATGAGCGGAGAGGAACTGACCCGGCTGCTGGTCCTGCTGGCGGAGATCCGGGGATTGGACCGGGCGGCGGCGCTGAGGGTGCTGGAGCGGATCCTGGAAAAGCTGCGGGAAACGGGAAAGGAGCGGGAAGCATGAAATGCCGTCAATGCGGGAAGGAGATCAAGGCCGAAGCGGCGTTCTGCCCCTCCTGCGGCGCGTCCCAGGGTTTCACCGCCGAGCTGATCCGCCGGGCCGGGGAGAACGACCAGGCGGCCATCGAAGAGCTTTACGAAAGGACCTACGGCAGCGTCTACGCCACCGTCCGGGCCCTGGTGAAGGACGAGGACACGGCGCTGGACATCCTGCAGGACAGTTACCTGAAGGCCTTCCGCAGTCTGGACAGGCTCCGGGAGCCGGAGAAGTTCCGGGCCTGGATCAAGCGCATCGCCCATAACCGGGCGGTGGACGTGCTGCGGCAGAAAAAGGAGCTCACCTTCTCGGATCTGGAGACGGAGGAGACGGACGCCCCTTTGGATTTCGAAGACGACCGCCCCGACCGGCTCCCGGAGGCCAGCCTGGACCGGCAGGAGACCGCCCGGCTCCTGGGGGAGATCCTGGATTCCCTCCCCGCCGACCAGCGGACGGCCATCTCCCTCTTCTACTATGAACAGCTGAGCGTCCGGGAGATCGCGGAGGAGCTGGGGGTATCGGAAAACACGGTGAAGAGCCGCCTGAATTACGGGCGGAAGAAGATAGAAGCCAGGGTCAGGGACCTGGAGAAAAAGGGCACGAAGCTCTACGGTCTGGCCCCCCTCCCCTTCCTGCAGCTCCTGTTCCGGAGCGGGGAGGCCGCGGAAGCCTCCGCTCCCCTGCTGGGGAAGATCACCGCCGGGCTGGCCCTCAAGGGCTCCGCCGGAACCGTGGGATCCGCCGCCGCAGGGACGGCGGGAAAGGCCGC
>JAFZVM010000029.1 GCA_017617795.1 Oscillospiraceae bacterium | reverse complement strand
GCCCGCTGCCCGCGAAAGATCCGAGGGAACGAGCACTCCGTCCTCCATGACCATGTTGCGGGCGATCCTTTCGGAAGGCCTGCCGTCCCTGCGGGTGTGAAGTATGGCGGTGTCGTCCATGCCCACGGGTTCGAACAGGTTCTTCTTCAAAAAGTCCTCGAACGTTTCATCGGAAAGCTTCTCCACCAGATTGGCGAGCAGACAGTAGTTGATGTCGTTATACTCGAACCTCTCCCCCGGGGCGCTGCCGGCTTCTTTGCCGTACTCGACGAGAAAGCGAAGCATCTCGCTGCAGGGAGGGATCCTGTGCTCGTTTTCCCATACGGGAACGACCAGATCATCGGTTTCGAGACCCTTGGGCAATCCGCTCGTGTGGGTGAGAAGATGGCGGACGGTCACGCCCTGATACGGGTACTCGGGGAAGAATTTCGTATACTCATCGTCAACGCTCAGCTTGCCCTCCCGAACGAGGAGCATGATCGCCGCGGCGGTGAACTGCTTGGTCACGGAAGCCATCTCGAATATGGTGTCTTCCTGCATGGGGAGCGTGTTGTCCGCGTCCACCCACCCGAAGGCGCCTTTTGATACGATCTCACCGTTTTCGGCGTAGAGCCATACTCCGTTGAATCCGCCTTTTTCGTAAGCCTCCCGGGCCAGGTTTTCCATTATCGTTCTCTTATCCATGAATTCTTTTTCCTCCACAAACTTCGTTATTTTTACTGATAATCATTATAGGGCATTTCCGTTTCTCTTACAATGCGCAAACATAAAACGATTGCTGTGATTGATACACAGGTCAGTTACTGCTATAGTTATCTTGCCATAGTCCCCTTCTGTGGCGCTGCAGAATATCCCAATCCCACACCGAAAGAAGAGGCGTTTCGTGATCCTGACGGTCAAGACCTTCCTTATCGTGTGCCCGCTGCTGTTTCTGGCGGGCTTTGTGGACTCCATTGCCGGGGGCGGCGGACTGATCTCCCTTCCGGCCTATCTGTTTGCCGGGCTGCCGGTCCATCTGGCCATCGGCACGAACAAGCTCTCCTCCGCCTGCGGCACTTCCCTGACCACCGTCCGCTTCATCCGCAATGGCCTTGTCCGCTGGAAGCTGGCCCTCCCCGGGGTCGCCGCGGCGCTGGCCGGGGCATGGTGCGGCTCGCGGCTGTCCCTGATCACGGACGAAAGGGTGATCCGGGGGATCCTGTTTGCGGTGCTGCCCGCGGCGGCGTTTATCGTGCTGAACCGTAGGCTCTTTCCGGACCGGGAGGAGGGGCAGGCGGAGCTCACCGGCCGCGTCCTGCTCATCTGCACCCTGGCCGCCCTGGTGATCGGCTTCTACGACGGGTTTTACGGACCCGGTACGGGTACGTTTCTCATCATCGCCTTTACCGTGTTTGCCCGGCTGGGCGTCAACTCCGCCAACGCCCAGGCCAAGGTGATCAATCTCACCACCAACCTCACCTCGCTGGCAGTTTTCCTGCGGGGAGGCACCGTGCTCATCCCCCTGGGACTGGCCGCGGCGGCCTGCAACATGCTGGGCAACTACGTGGGCTCCGGGCTGGCGCTGAGCAAAGGGACGAAGATCACACGGCCCATCATCCTGGCCGTCCTGGCGCTTCTGCTCCTCAAGCTGCTGACGGAATAGGGCAAAAGGGACGGGGCACAGGAAGCGGTTGGGAGGAGGAAGCAGACCGCCGCGCGGTCATGGTAACATTATGGAAACCCAATAACCATGTCGCATTATCAACACGCAATGCAAAATACTATGCTGAATTATCACGAAACTTCGAAATCCCGACAGAATTCCCGTTTTAGCCATTGACAATTCACAGAAAATTTACAATAATAAGCCCAACGGATATTGGCAGAGTTATGCAGACCACCGCTCATCAACGGGGAGGAGGGCGCGGTATGGTCTGTTTTACCCTGCCCCCCGATCTCTCAGCGAAACCCAAATCTGACAAAAGGAGAAGTGTTTATGGAAAAGCAAGAACGTCTCGGCTTCGGCGGACGCGGCTCGATCCTGATGATCTATCAGATCCTGGCCTACGCCGGCTACACCGCGTTCACCAATTTCCCGCAGAACATCCTGAGCAGCTTCTATGGCGGCACCACTCGGCTGACCTTCATGAACCTGATCGGCTCTCTGCTGGGCTACGTCATCACCTACTTCATCATCTCCCCCCGGATCGGCAAGATGAAGAGCGTCAAGCGGGTCGGCATGACCATCGGCTGCATCGCCCTGGTCATCTGCGCCATCCTCTGCATCATCCCGCCCACCAAGTCCGGCCTGTGGTGCGTGTTCTTCGTCCTGACCCTCATCACCACCCAGCTTTGGGGCTGCTTCTTCGTCACCCTGCTCATCGGCAACTGGTTCCCCCGTCGTAAGGGCACCGTCATGGGCATCGTGACCATGGCCTTTCCCATCGTCACCGGCATCTGCCTGAGCCTCTTCGCCACCCAGTTCTTCGGCATCTACGGCGCGCAGATGGGCGCCCTGATGGCCACCGGCCAGTACTCCCCCGAGGCGGCCACCGCCGCCGCCGTGGTAAAGGCCAGCGTCACCTCCTTCTCCCCCTACTGGATCATCTCTCTGATCGGCATCATCCTCTGCGGCATCTTCCTGAAGGACTTCCCCGAGCAGTGCGGCGCTTACCGTGATAACGACCGCTCCTTCACTCCCGAGATGGCCCAGCAGATGCTGGTCGCCGAGCAGGAAGCCCGCGCCCGCAGCGTGTGGAAGCGCTCCAAGATCTGGGGCTGCAAGGACTGGTGGCTCCAGGCCATCCCCAACTCCCTGCTGCTGAGCTGCGCCATGGCCTTCATGG
>JAFZVM010000028.1 GCA_017617795.1 Oscillospiraceae bacterium | reverse complement strand
GCTGCTATCGTCTTCCCCTGCAGGGGCAATGTCATCAAATTATGAAATGTCCTACGTCCCCGCCGCAGCGGCAGGCTCCCCTGAAAGGGGAGCTGTCAGCGAAGCTGACTGAGAGGTTATACGGGAATAGGACAAGGCATATTCCGCTTCTGCGGGCGCGGCCCCTTCCGGGGGGCGGAGTAATCATCGTAACTGCTGACATTCTCGTCAGATTGCCTCCGGCGGCCCGGTTTCTCTGACGCGAGAGAAACCGGGGAAAGAGCGCGGCGGGGCTCCGCCCCTGCAACACGGCGCGGCGGGCGCTGAAGCGAAGGGGGCAATGACGCGGCGGAGAAGAAGCGGGTGCGGGACGAGAGTCTGCCGTCTCTGACGGCGCTCCAGGCAAAGCCGAATGGCTTTTCAGGGTGCGGATCTGTACCCTGGTACAGTTCACCGTTTCCCGCTGCTATCGTCTTCCCTTGCTGGGGACAATGTATTATCCCCCGTCCTTCGTAAGCCCCCGTTAACCCCGGGGAGGATCCAAGGGAGGGGCCCGCAGGCCCCGCCTTGGCCGGGAGGGGAGGTCCAGGAGGACCATTCGGAAGGTCCTCCTGGCGGTTTCTTTCGTCCATTTCTTTGACGGGCAAAGAAATGGACCCGCCGGAGGCAAACTAACGAGAATATCGTCAGAAACGATCCATGATACCGTCATCCAGCAAGGGCCGCGCCTGCAGACTTGAAAGCTCCCGTCCTTTTCCTGAAATTACTGGTTGACAACTGTTTAACTATGTGGTAGGATGCAGTTAAACAGATGTAAACCTTTTTCTTTCGGGAGGACGAATCCATGAGCGTATCCCTGTCCAATATGGAATGGAAGCTGATGAATCAGCTCTGGTCGGAAGCCCCCATGACCCTGATGCAGCTCACCCGCGCCCTGGAGGCGGACACGGGCTGGACGAAGCATACGGTCATCACCATGCTCACCCGGCTGGAGAGCAAGGGGGCGGTGCGCTGGGAGCAGGCGGGCCGGGCCCGGGAATACTATCCCGTGATCACAGCGGAGGAGGCCCGGCGGGAGGAGACCGCGGGCTTCCTGGACCGGGTGTACGGGGGAAAGCTGGGGCTCATGATGAGCGCCCTGGTGGAGGACAAGGCTCTGACGAAGGAGGATATCGACGAGCTGACCGAGATCCTCAGAAAGGCGGGGGAGAAGAAATGAAGGAAATACTCATCACCTCCACTGCCTTGATCCTGGTGCTCATCCTCCTTCGCCTCCTTTTCCGCCGGACCATTTCCAGAAGGACCCAGTATGCCCTCTGGCTCCTGGTGCTCCTGCGGCTGCTCATTCCTCTGAATCTCCCCGCGATGAAGTACAGCGTGCTCAGCGCGGCAGAGCCGGTGAAGGAGACGCAGGTCTGGGAGACGGCCTCCGAGGTGTACGAGCGGACTCGCGTGCCCCGTATGAGCTACACCCGGGCATACGGCGAGGTGCTGGCGGAGCAACAGGCGGCGGAGCCGGATACCCCTTTGAATGTCAGCGAGTTGGAAAGCAGAGCCTATCAGCGCATGCACAGCAGTCTCACCCTGCGGGACGCGGTGCACCTCGTCTGGTACGTGGGCATGGGGCTTATGGCCCTTCTGATCCTTCTGGCCAACCTCCGCTTCGCTTTGAAACTCCGGCGCACCCGGGTCAGGCTGGAGGTTGCGGAAAGCCGGTACCCGGTCTATCTCTGCGACGATATCCCATCCCCTTGTCTGTTTGGGTTATGTAAACCAAAGATCTATGTCACCAGCGCGGCGGCGAAGGACCCGGAGACCCTGCGGTACGTGATCGCCCATGAGGAGACCCACGCCCGGCATCTGGATCCCCTGTGGTCCCTGCTGCGGAGCCTGTGCCTGGTGATCTGGTGGTTCGATCCCCTGGTATGGCTGGCTGCCCATTTCAGCAGGGTCGACTGCGAGCTGGCCTGCGACGAGGGCGTCCTGCAAAGGCTGGGGGAGGAGAAGCGTATCCCCTATGGGGAGACGCTGCTGAAGCTCATTCCCGTGGGCCGGGCGGGGAATCCCGTGCTCACCGCCACTACCATGACCGCGGGGAAGCGGCAGATGAAGGACCGGATCAAGCGCATCGCGGAGCACAGGCGCCCGCTCATTGCGGCCCTGGTCGTCATGCTGGCGCTGGCGGCAATCGTCTGCGCCTGCACTTTCACCGGAGGAAGAAAGGAGGAGACGCCGGATCCGGAGCCCACGCCCACGGAGACCGTGCAACATACCGGTCAGCCCGCCACCCCGGCGGATCTCATGCCCCGGGGAGAGTTTGAAAGCCCCGGCGCATATCTGGCTTCCCTCGCGAAGGAAATGAAAACGGTCACCTGCTATGCCGCGGGAGATCTGGAGGAAATGACCGTTCCCGTGCTGGATACCCGGGTGCGCTATCTGAACAAGGTGGCCGAGATCCCCGGTCTGGCTCCGGAGGAGACGCTGGAGTGGTATTACTACCTGATCGAAGTGAAGCCGGATACGGAGAGGGATATCATCCTGCTGGACGGCATGACCGCCACGGAGGACGGCTGGTATGACCTGGAGGGGCAGGCAGGGCACAGCCTGGTGCTTCTGCGGTATCCAGACGGAAGCTATGCCGCGCTCCACGACCAGGGCAACAACGACGATTACGGCGGCATGTACTACTATGAGGAGACCGCCGAGGAGATGCTGTACGACTGGTATGTGCGGACTTATCGCCCGGACCTGCCGACCTGGACCATCGACCTGCTGCCCGAGGGAACGGGAGGCAATCACCCCGCCCGCCGCTGGGAATCAGACGGCTGGTATCTCTATATCCCCATCTCAGGCTGGTCGGAGGCGAGCAGCGGGGGTACGGCCCGCTGGGTGTCCCAATATGGAACTGGATCCAGCATCGCCGTGCGGCAGGCAAGCCGGGAGGAGCTGACGGCGGAACGCCCGGCCCTGGCGGAGGGGCAGGCGGAGCGGTATATCGAGGGGGAGGACGGCAGGCTCTGGCTGGTCTTCACCCAGTATGACCCGGCGCGGATCACGGGTTCCCCGGAGATCCTGGAGGAACCCCGGCTGCTGGAGGCCATGCTGGAGAGCTTCACCGTCCCCGGCGGCCATGTTGCAGACAGCGGGACAGGAGAGGCTTCGCAGCTCCTGAGCCTCATCGAGCAGCTGAGCGCCGCTGCGGACCGGATCTTCGGCACCTACGGGCTCCAGGGGCCAGATTTTCAAATCAGCGTGGAAGCCAACGGCCGCCTGGACGAATACACCTACCCGGGGTCCCGGTACAAAGTTCCCAATGTACTGAGCTCCCAGGGCTACCGCATGAAGACGGATTACGCCTGGTCCCTGCTCACGGAAAGCGAGGCCGCGGCCCTGCTGACGGACCCGTCCGGCCCGGTACTGCGCATCCGGACGGAGGAGGCGAGCTTCACCGTCTACGGGGCGGAGAACCTCCTTCTCTGGGTCGAGGAGGACGGGACCGGGCACTGGCTCCGGCCGGAACCCGCCGGAAATGATGTATCACCCCTCTATGACAGCTTCCTGGGCTATGCCGCACAGGCGGAGATGACCGAAAAGTACTATGACAGGATCGCCGTCCCTGGCACGGTCACGGATTTTGAAGAAGTGGCGAGACAGGTATCCGAGCAGTACGCCGCCCTGCTCCTGGACCGGCCCGACTGGTGCCCCTATGCCGCTCCCTACGGCGCAGGGGTGCTCGCTGCGGAGCTGTTCGACGCCTACTATGGGGAGGACTTTCCCAATTTCTGCTTCGTCATGCGTCTGGCTCTGGACGTGGACGAGAAGAACGAGGGCTGGTTCCAGGCAGGTCCGGGCCTGGGCGCCGCCCTGGAGGAGGGACCGTACGCGGGCTGGCGTCCCTGGTGGAGCGAAACCACGGTGGGGCTGGTGGACGGGACCTGGCGGCTCCTGGCCATGGGATCCGGCGGGGCCACAGTCTGGCTGCCCTACGGCTTGGGCTGGGACTTCCCCGATGAACGCCTGAGCACGGAGCAGCTCCTGGACCTGTACTTCCTCACATCCGGCAATACCCGCGACTGGCGGCTCATGCACGCCATGGCCCAGAAGCCGACGGAGGAGCTCCGGGAGGAGATGAACAAGCTCTCCGAGGACCGGAGACAGGAGCTTCTTCGGAGCATGGAAGCCTACAACGAGAACACCGCCGACCGGGACGACGACTGGTACGGCTCCTTTGATCTGGAGGCGTACGGGATTATGGAAGTGGCGCCCGGATTTGCCCTTTTGAAAGAATTGTCCGAATATTCCCCGGCGGATTGGGACAGGTTGAGCCGGGAAGGACAATTGAATGCCCTGTACGAATCTCTCAGCCAAGCTGCCATCGGGGACGGGCAGGTCCGGCGGGACATGTACGTGATGACCGCCTTCCTTCATGCGGACGGGGCCTGCGCGGAACTCCTTGACGCGATCCTCCGGGAGCAGTACGAGACGGACCCCGACGCCTGGGCGGAGGCACTGTCCGCGTTCCAGAAGCCAAGCCTGCTGCTGCAGATGGCTGACTCGGCGAGCGAGGGGGATGCCCTAGTAGCCCACGCCGAACTGGCCGATGATGTCGCTGACTCGGCGAGCGAGGGGGATGCCCCGTAAAACGGGGATGACGGAAAGCGCCGGGCTTGAAGGAAGCCCGGCGCTGTGGTATACTCTGACGCAGTATGAATTGACGAGGTGGAACATGAACGTTCTTGTTTCGAAGCGCGCCAGTGCTCTGATTCTGGCCTTGGTCCTGCTCCTGACCCTGTGCGCCTGCGGGAAAAAGGAGGCGGCAGAGCCCACGGCGACCCCCATGACGGGTCTTTCCTTCACTACGAAGGACATCGACGGCAGCAAGGTGACCAGCGAGAGCCTCTTCGGGAAGGCCGAGGTGACCATGATCAACCTGTGGGCCACCTGGTGCTCTCCCTGCGTCCGGGAGCTGCCGGAGCTGGAGGAGCTGTATATGGAGTACCGGGACCGGGGCGTGGAGCTGGTGGGGATCCTGCTGGACGGCACCTCGGATTCCGCCATCGAGAGCGCAAAGACGCTTATGATCAAGGCTGGGATCACCTATCCCGTCCTGCGCCCCAGCGAGGATATGGGGGATCTGCTGAACGTGCAGTATATCCCCGCCACCGTGTTCGTGGACGCCCAGGGGAACCTGGTGGCGGACATGGTCGTGGGGGCGGACCCCCAGGCCTACCGGGATACGCTGGATCAGCTCCTGGGGGAGACCGGCGGCTGAACCGGTATGACGGTTTTTGCGGCTCCGGGCTTGTACAAAGTCCGGAGCTGTGTTATACTCATTTAATCTTCCGAGATGGGAGGCTTAACACATGAAATTAGGCATCGTGGGTCTGCCCAACGTGGGCAAGAGCACCCTGTTCAACGCCATGACCGGCGAAAAGGCGGAGACCGCCATGTACCGCTCCTTTGACGATAAGCCCAACCTGGGGGTCGTGAAAGTGCCGGACAGCCGGCTGGACTGGCTGGCGCAGCTCCATCAGCCGGATAAAGTCACCCCCGCCACCATCGAGTTCGTGGATATCGCGGGCCTGGCCCGGGGCGAAGGCTCCGGGAACAAGTACCTGGCCGCCGTCCGGCAGACGGACGCCCTGGTGCACGTGGTGCGCTGCTTCGACAACGACGAGATCTTCGACGAACCGGCGGATTCCCTCCGGGACGTGGAGGTGCTGAACCTGGAGCTGGTACTGGCGGATATCGAAGTGGTGGAACGCCGCCTGGAGAAGGCCCGGAAGAACATGAAGGGGGACAAGAAATACAAGCACGAGGCGGACCTCTTCGAAGGCCTTCTGCAGCATCTGAACGAAGGCCAGCCCGCCCGGACCTACCCCATCGCCGACGAGGACCAGTATTATTTCCTGGATGGCGGCCTTCTGAGCCTGAAGCAGGTGATCTACGTGGCCAACCTGAGCGAGGACGGCTACGCGGACCTGGAGCATAACGAGAACTATCTGAAGCTGAAGGCCTTCGCCCAGGAGCAGGGGGAGCAGTGCATGCCCATCTGCGCCCGGCTGGAGATGGATCTGATGGAGATGCCGGAGGAGGAACGGGAGCCCTTCCTGGAGGAAATGGGCATCAAGGAGCTGGGCCTCAACCGGCTCATCAACTGCGCCTACGATCTGCTGGGCCTCATGAGCTTCCTCACCGCGGGCAAGCCGGAGGTCCGGGCCTGGACCATCAGGAAGGGATCCAAGGCGCCCCAGGCGGCGGGAAAGATCCATACGGATATCGAGCGGGGCTTCATCCGGGCGGAGGTGGTCTCCTTCGACGATCTGGTGAAGGTGGGCACCATGCAGGCCGCCAAGGAAAAGGGCCTCATCCGCAGCGAAGGCAAGGACTACGTCATGCAGGACGGGGATATCGTCCTCTTCCGTTTCAACGTGACCAAATGAATTCCTATTCCGGCGGACGCATCCAGGCCATCGACGCCCTCCGGGGCCTCTGCGTGGTCCTCATGTGCTTCCACCATTTCTTCTATGACCTGGCGGCCTTTTTGGGCGCCCCCTGGTGGATCTTCTCCAATCCCGTGTTCAACGTGCTGCACTATATCTTTGCGGGCTGCTTCATCCTCCTGTCCGGGGTGTCCTCCCGCTTCTCCCGCAGCAATCTCCGCCGGGGCGGGATCCTTCTGCTCATCGCCCTGGCCCTCACCGCCGTGACCTGGCTGGGGGACTACCTGGGCGGGAAGCTGCTGGGCTGGGAGCCGGGGGTCCTGATCGTCTGCGGCGTGCTGCACATGCTGGCGGCGTGTATGCTCTTTTACGGCTTTACCCACAGGTTCTGGGACCGGCTGCCGGATTGGGCGATGATCCTCATCAGCGTCCTTGGGACCGTGCTCACGGCCCGGCTGGCGAACGGGGTACTGATCGACGGGCCGGAATGGCTCTTTCCCTTCGGCTTTATCACGGCGTCTTTCTATTCGGCGGATTATTTTCCCCTGTTTCCCTGGCTTTTCGTCTTCCTATTCGGCACCTGGCTGGGGGGCAGGATCCGGGCAGGGAAGCTGCCGGATGGGTTTTATACCTTCCGCGTGCCCTTTTTCCCGGCGGTGGGAAGGCATGCCCTACTGATCTATATCCTGCATCAGCCCGTTCTGCTGCTGATCACCCTGGGGATCGGCGCGATATTCGGCATATTATAGGCATACGGCCTGTGATATAATTTACAAATGGGTAGTCTTTCGTATGGACGCCCAAGGAGGTTTGTACACATGATCAACGTGACCCTGAAGGACGGCAGCGTGATCCAGGTGGAAAAGGGGAGCACCCTGCTGGACGTGGCCGAAAAGATCTCGGAGGGCTTTGCCCGGAAGGTCCTGTCCGCCACCGTGGACGGGGAGGTGCACGGTCTGCCCCTGCCCCTGAAGCACGACTGTGCCGTCAACTTCCACACCTTTGAGGATGAGGGGGGCCGTCTGGCCTTCCGGCACACCTGCTCCCACGTCCTGGCCCAGGCGGTGAAGCGCCTCTATCCCGAGGTGAAGCTGGCCATCGGCCCCGCCATCGACGACGGCTTCTACTACGATGTGGACAGCGATTTCCCCTTCACGCCGGATATCCTGGCGAAGCTGGAGGTGGAGATGCGCAAGATCATCAAGGAGAACATCCCCCTGGTCCGGTATGAGATGCCCCGCGCCCAGGCCATCCAGTATATGGAAAGCCTGAAGGAGCCCTACAAGGTGGAGCTCATCCAGGACCTGCCGGAGGACGTGGCCATCTCCTTCTACAGCCAGGGAGATTTTACGGACCTGTGCGCCGGCCCCCATCTGGTGAGCACCGGCAAGCTGAAGGGCAACGCCATCAAGCTCACCAGCTGCACCGGCGCCTACTGGCGCGGGGACAGCAAGCGGAAGATGCTCCAGCGGATCTACGGCACCTGCTTCCCCAAGAAGGAGGAGCTGGACGCCTACCTTCAGCGGATCGAGGAAGCCAAGAAGCGGGACCACCGCAAGCTGGGAAAGGAACTGGGTCTGTTCACCCTCATGGACGAGGGACCGGGCTTCCCCTTCTTCCTGCCCAAGGGCATGGTGCTGCGCAATACCCTGATCGACTACTGGCGGGAGGTCCATAAGAAGTACGGCTACGTGGAGATCTCCACCCCCATGATCCTGAACCGCCAGCTCTGGGAGCGCAGCGGCCACTGGTATCACTACAAGGAGAACATGTACACCACCCAGATCGACGAAGAGGACTTCGCCATCAAGCCCATGAACTGCCCCGGCGGCATGCTGGTGTACAAGCTGGAGCCCCATTCCTACCGGGACCTGCCCCTGCGCTGCGGGGAGCTGGGCCTGGTGCACCGGCATGAGCTCTCCGGCACCCTCCACGGCCTGTTCCGGGTGCGCTGCTTCACCCAGGACGACGCCCATATCTTCATGACCCGGGAGCAGATGAAGGACGAGATCCAGAACGTGGTCAAGCTCTTTGACGAGGTCTATTCCGTCTTCGGTCTCAAGTATGAGATCGAGCTTTCCACCATGCCCGAGGACCACATCGGCACGGTGGAGGAGTGGGAAGTGAACCAGAATATCCTCAAGGACGCCATCACCGCCATGGGCAAGACCTTCGTCATCAACGAAGGGGACGGCGCCTTCTACGGACCCAAGCTGGACTTCCATATCGAGGACTGCCTGGGGCGCACCTGGCAGTGCGGCACCATCCAGCTGGACAGCCAGCTGCCGGAGCGCTTCGAGCTGGAATACACCGGCACGGACGGGGAGAAGCATCGCCCCGTCATGATCCACCGGGTGGTGTTCGGTTCCATCGAGCGGTTCATCGGCGTCATCACCGAGCATTTCGCCGGGGCCTTCCCCCTGTGGCTCAGCCCGGTGCAGGTAAAGGTCATGCCCATCACCGACCGGAGCGGCGAGCGCTGCAAGGAGCTGGTGAAGCTGCTGGACGAGGCGGGCTTCCGGGCGGAGGCGGATCTGCGGAACGAGAAGATCGGCTATAAGATCCGGGAGGCCCAGATGCAGAAGATCCCCTATATGCTGGTCATCGGCGACAAGGAAGTGGAGGACGGCAGCGTGGCGGTCCGCACCCGCACCGGCGAACAGATGAACATGAGCTATGCCGATTTCCTGAAAAAGATCACGGAGGAACGGGATACCAAAGCCCTCTGATTTTTCCGGCTTTAGAAAGCAGGTCCCTGCGCATGCTATGCGCAGGGACTTTTTTTATTCGGGAGGGATCCATATGGACCGAAAGAAGACCGCCGCAGCCCTGGCGCTGCTGTTCCTGCTGAATATCTGCCTCATCACGGTTTCCCAGCGGGCGGAGGCCGCGTCCTACCGGCAGGGCTCCTCCGGCTCCGTCGTCACCCAGATCCAGAAGAAGCTGGCGGCGGAGGGGTACTACAAGGCCGCCATCGACGGGATCTACGGCAGCCGCACCGCGGCGGCGGTGCGGAGCTACCAGCGGGACCGGGGACTGAAGGTGGACGGCATCTGCGGACCGGAGACCCTGGGCGCCCTGGGGATCAGCGTAAAGGCAGCCAGCAGCACGGAGAACAACGTGAACCTCCTGGCCCGGCTCATCTCCGCCGAGGCCCGGGGTGAGCCCTACGTGGGCCAGGTGGCGGTGGGCGCGGTGGTGCTGAACCGGGTGGAGCACCCCTCTTTTCCCAATACCATCTCCGGGGTCATCTACCAGTCCGGGGCCTTCACCTGCGTGACGGACGGCCAGTTCCAGCAGCCGGTGGCGGAGAGCGCCTACCGGGCGGCCCGGGACGCCCTGAACGGCTGGGACCCCAGCGGGGGAGCCATCTATTATTTCAACCCCGCCACTGCCACAAGCAAGTGGATCTGGTCCCGGCCTCTGATCGTCACCATCGGCAAGCATCGCTTCTGCGCATGAGAGCGGTTCCATTTTCCGGATGCGTCGACAATATCTGGAGATTTATCCTTGTTTTCCCCATGGGACTATGCTAATATCAACTGGTGATGCGTTCACAAACACGGAGACGCAGATATTGGTATATCGTGGTATTATTTTGTATTCTATTTGAAAGGATTGATCATATGAAGCATGCAGGGAAAAGAGCGCTGGCCTTTATCCTGTGCCTGATCCTGTGCGCAGGAATGCTGCAGATCGGAGCATTGGCAGCGGAGACGCTCTCAATCACCTCCATCAAAGCGAACAAAACCACAGCCAGTACGGGTGAATCCATCACCTGGACGGCAACGGCCACCGGCGGAACCGGAACGCTGCAGTACTACTTCATCGTGTACAAGGACGGGACCAAGGTCAAGACCCGCGCCTACAGCACGGCAAACACCTTCAGCTTTACCCCCACGGAGGCGGGTACATACAAAGCGAAGGTCTATGTGAAGGACGCCGCAGACACGAAGGTCAGCAAGCTGGGCACCGCCATCACGGTGACCGCGGGAGCGGCGATCACCATCAGCAGCATCAAGGCGGATAAGACCAGCGCCGGCACCGGCACCAAGATCACCTGGACGGCCACGGCCACCGGCGGCACCGGGACGCTGCAGTACTACTTCATCGTGTACAAGGACGGGACCAAGGTCAAGAGCCGCGCCTACAGCACGGCAAACACCTTCAGCTATACCCCCACCGAGGCGGGTGCATACAAAGCCAAGGTCTATGTGAAGGACACGGCCGAAGCAAAGGTGAGCAAAACCAGCACCGCCGTCACGGTGACCGCTGCGGCAGCGGAGCTCACCATCAGCAGCATCAAGGCGGATAAGACAAGCGCCAATGCCGGGGAGACGATCACCTGGACGGCGAAGGCCACCGGCGGCACCGGGACGCTGCAGTACTACTTCATCGTTTATAAGGACGGGACCAAGGTCAAGACCTGTGC
>JAFZVM010000027.1 GCA_017617795.1 Oscillospiraceae bacterium | reverse complement strand
GGCGAAGGCTCCCTCCGCTCCCCCGCCGCAGGCCCCGGCAAAGCCGGGTCCCAGGGGGGCGCAGGCGCCGAAAAAGGTCACCCGTCCCAAAAGCCAGCCTCCCAGGAGCCGGGCGGCCAGCGCCGCCGCCCGCTTGCCTCGCTCTCCCAGCTTTTCCAGCGCCGTATCCAGGAGGGTCGCCCCCAGCGCCGGGAGCCTCTCCCCGTCGTTTCTTCGATCCATTTCCTCGCCTCCCGCTTTTGTTCCTTTTGGAAGTATATGCCACGTATGGGGGGAAATGCTGTCGGGCCCTGTCGCGGGATCCGCTTTTCCGCCAAGGCTTCGCCGTAAGAAGGAGTCGTTCCTGCGGCTTCCGACCCGGGAGGGATTGAAACTCCGCCGCCGGCATGGTATATTGAGCCGGATCGTTCCCGCTGAAACGCTTCCTGCGGGAAATGCGCGGGATCCGCAGAAAGGAGACTCCTATGAAACTGATCGTGATCGATATGCAGAAAGCTCTGATGGACGACGAGCTGTACAATTACAGCGGTCTGGTGGAAAACATCGTGAAGCTCATCGCGGCCGCCAGAGAAAATCGGGTGGAGGTCGTCTACGTCCAGCACGACGCCGGGCCCGGCACCGGCTTTTCCGTGGGCGACGAGGCCTTTGAGATCGCCGACGAGGTGGCTCCCCGCGAGGGGGAAAAGGCGTTCGTCAAGCGGATCAACAGCTGTTTCGGAAATCCGGATTTCACCGCTTATCTGGCGGGATCCAAAGAGGATACCCTGATGATCGTGGGCCTGCAGACAAATTTCTGCATCGACGCCACCGTGAAATCCGCCTTTGAGCGGGGCTATCACGTCATCGTCCCCGAGGGGACGAATTCCACCTTCGATAATCCGTATATGACCGGAGAGACCACCTGCGCATATTATTTCAACGAGGTCTGGCCGGATCTGTTCGCGGAATGCGTCTCCCTGGAGGAGGCCATGGCCCTGCTGAAGGGCTGATCCCTGGTCCCTCTCCTTCGCTTTTGGTTGTCAACCCCGCCGAAACTTGCTATAATGCTATAAGCGAAAAACGATCCCAAGCCGAACAAGGAGGTGTGCGCAATGCCCAGCGTCGTTCGCGTACAGTATACGCTGCCGGACGCCCAGTTCCTCAACGAACTGCTGAGGGACGATCTCATTCTCCGATATGTGAAGGATGATTACAGCCGCAGCGAGCACTGTCTGGAGTTTTACGATACGGATGATCAGGCCCTTATGAGCCGGGGCTTCAGCCTCAGCGTCACCCGCTCCCGGCAGATCCCCGTGATCGAACTGCAGCAGGGGCTCCGCCTTCGGCGGGAGTTCCCCGGTCTGTACGAGGGGATCCAGTACGTGGCCCCCTATGAGCAGGAGGGGGATCTGATCGAGCCGCTGATGCTCCGGGGCGCGCCGGAGTCTTTTCGGGAGGCCGCTTCCGCCGCCCCTCTGCGGCACTGGTTCGATACCGTCGCCCACCGGATGTCCACCACCCTGTACCTGCCGGACCGCACCCGGGTGAGCATGGATTTCGACAATGGGGAGCTGGTGGTGGAGGATAAGCGCCAGCCCACCTACTATCTGTTCTTCGAGCTGCTGTTCGGGGACGTGGAACTGCTGCTGAATTACTGCGAGCAGGTGCAGGAGCGGTTCCAGCTTTCCACCGTTCTCCTCTCCCGGGAGCAGATGGCCCTGCGCCTTCTGCGCAGCCGCTGAGGTCCGGCCATGAAACGGATCATCACCATTCAGGATATCTCCTGCCTGGGCAAGTGCTCCCTCACCGTGGCCCTGCCCATCCTCTCCGCCATGGGGGTGGAGACCTGCGTCGTCCCCACCGCCGTGCTCAGCACCCATACCATGTTCTCCGGCTATACCTTCCGGGACCTGACGGAGGATCTGCCCCCCATCGCCGACCACTGGGAGAAGGAGGGCTTCCGCTTCGACGCGATCTATACCGGTTATCTGGGCTCCAAACGGCAGCTCGGACTGGTGGAGGACTATTTCCGCCGTTTTGGAGAAAACGCCCTGAAGCTGGTGGACCCGGTGATGGCGGATAACGGCAGCCTTTACGCCGGCTTCACCCCGGATTTCGCCCTGGAGATGGCCAAGCTCTGCGGCAGGGCGGACGTGATCCTCCCCAACCTGACGGAGGCGGCCTTCCTGCTGGACCGGCCCTATCTGGCCCCCGGGACCTATACGGAGGCGCAGGTCGCCGATACCCTGAAGCGGCTCTGCGATCTGGGAGCGAAGACCGCCGTCCTCACCGGGGTGAGCTTCGATCCCGGGAAAATCGGCTTTATGAGCTATGACCGGGATACCGGGGAAACGGACGCCTATTTCCATTCCCGGGTGGAGGCCTCCTTCCACGGCACCGGGGACATCTTCGCCAGCGTGGTCACCGGCGGCCTGATGCTGGGCAAATCCCTTGGGGAGAGCCTGCGCCTGGCGGCGGACTACACCGCGGACTGCATCCGCATCACCGCGGCGGATCCGGACGGCATCCGCTACGGGGTGTACTTTGAGGCCCTGATCCCGGAGCTGCTGAAAAAGCTGGGGAAATAAACTGAGGATATAGAATGACCGGCCATGGGGCAAGCCCCATGGCCGGTGTACTATTCTCTCATGTTCCCCGGGAACCATTCATCCGATGTATTGTCTGACCCGCTCCGCGTCCTTTCCGATCTGGGCGGTGAGCTCCTCCAGGGATTCGAACTTCCGCTCCGGGCGGATGAATTCCAGGAATTCCAGCCGGATCTGCTTCCCGTAGAGGTCGGCGCTGTAGTCCAGGATGTAGCTCTCCACCGTCACCCGGTCCGAATCGTCCACCGTGGGCCGGACTCCGATGTTTGTGACGGCGTATTTCGGCTCCGTCTCCCCTTCGATCTCCAGGCGGCCCGCGTAGACCCCGTGGGCGGGGACCAGGACGCCGGGGGCAAAGAGCAGGTTGGCGGTGGGAAACCCGATGGTGCTGCCCAGGTGCCGCCCGTGGCACACCTCCCCGGTGAGCACGTGGGGATGGCCCAGGAGCCGGTTGGCGTCCTCCAGTCTCCCCTCCGTCAGCAGGGCGCGGATGCGGGTGGAGCTGACGGCGCTCCCGTCCAGCCGGACCTCGGGCATCACGTCCCAGCCCAGGCCTTCCCTTTCGCAGTATTCCCGCAGCCGCCGGGGATTCCCCTCCCCCCGCCAGCCGAAGGTGAAGTCATGGCCGCACACCAGATGGACGGCCCCGTATTCCTCCCGGATCCAGCCGAGGAAATCCTCCCAGGGCATCTGCATCAGGGCCCGGTCGAAATGGAGCTGGAGCACGGTATCGATGCCGAAGAGGCGTCGGATCAGCTCCCGCCGGTCCTCCGGGGAATTGATGAGGGGTACGGCCTGGCCGCTCACCAGGGTATCCGGATGGACGTCGAAGGTGAGCACCGCCGCCTCCGCGTCCCGTCCCTCCGCCCGCTCCCGGCAGCGCCGGAGCAGGGTTGCGTGACCCGCGTGCACCCCGTCGAAAAAGCCCAGGGCAAGGATTCTCTGCTGCTTCATGACCGAACCTCGAAAAAACTCTTGATGATCTTGGCCTGCCCCGCATCCAGGACGGCCAGGGCCAGGAATTCACCCTCCGGCCCATACAGGCGGTACTGCCCCGCCTTTCCCTCCGCGGGGATATCGTTCCCGCAGCACACCCGCCGGGCCTGCTCCCCGTCCAGGGTGAGGGCGGGGCGGTCCCGGAACAGGCTGTCCAGGGGCAGGAGGCAGGCTTCCCCCCGCTCCATCACCGTCTCCAGAGAAACAGCCTCCTCCAGCCGGAAGGGGCCCGCCCGGAGCCTGCGCAGGCTGCTCATGGCGCCGCCGCAGCCCAGGGTCTCCCCCAGGTCGTGGCAGAGGGTGCGGATATAGGTGCCCTTGGAGCAGACGATCCGGAAACGGTATTCCTCCCCGGCCCAGCCCAGGGGCTCAGATAAATGGATCGTGATATGCCGGGGCTTCCGCTCCACGGCCTTCCCCGCCCGGGCGTAGGCATACAGGGCTTTGCCTCCCACCTTCACGGCGGAGTACATGGGGGGCAGCTGATCCCGCTCCCCCCGGAGGGCCAGGATGGCAGTCCGAAGCTCTTCCTCCGTTACGCTGACCGGCCTTTCCTCCAGGATCTGCCCGGTGGTATCCTGGGTATCCGTGACGATCCCCAGCCGGAGACCGGCTTCATATTCCTTGTCCGCCGCCTCCAGGAACTCCACCGCCCGGGTGGCCCGGCCCACGAACACCGGCAGCACGCCGGTGGCCATGGGGTCCAGGGTGCCGCCGTGGCCGATGCGCCTTTCCCCCAGGATCCGCCGCAGCTTCGCCACCGCGTCGTGGGAGGTCCAGCCCGCGGGCTTATCCAGATTCAGAATGCCGGTCATCTTTCCTTCCAGTGCTTTTCCACGGCGGCCCGGACGACGGCCTTGGCCTCCTCCAGACTGCCATCTATGGTCCCGCCGGCGGCCATGCCGTGGCCGCCGCCGCCGAACTCGGCGCAGATGCGGGAGGCGTTCTCATACTCCCCGGTGCGGACGGAGACCTTCCAGGTCCGCTCCTCCACCTGCCGGAGGGTGCAGCTGGTCTCCACCCCCTCCACGGAGCCCGCCACCACGGCGATATCCTCCATATCGCTCTCGGTGACGCCGATGCGCTCCAGCTCCTCCAGGGTGATGACGCCGATGCAGGCCTCCCCGTCCATGAAAAACTCCAGGCCGTTGATGATGCTGGCCTCCAGGATCAGGCGGGTGCGGTTCTTCTTCATAAACAGGGTGCGGTTCAGATCGATGGGCGCCCCCGCCTCCAGCAGGGCGGCCCCCACCCGGAGGGTCCCGGGATTGGTGTTCTTGTACCGGAAGCAGCCCGTATCCGTGGTGACGGCGATGTACAGCAGCGTGGCGGTCTCCTGATCCACGCCCCCCAGCAGCTCCATGAGCAGGAGATAGACGATCTCCCCGCAGGCGGCCCGATCCCCCATCAGGAGGGTCTCTTTGGCGTAGCCCGTGTTGGAGGGGTGGTGGTCGATGGCCAGCTCGATCTTTCCCGTATAAAGCTCCCGGGCGTTCACCTGCAGGATGCCCTCGTCCGCCAGATCCACGGCCACCACGTGCTCCGGCACGTATCCCGCCGGGGCGTAATACTCCCGCAGATAGGGGGTATACCGGTCCGTCGTCTGGGGATTCTCCAGGATGTATGCGGTCTTCCCCAGGATCCGCAGCCCCCGGCAGAGGGCGGCGGCGGTACCCAGGGCGTCCCCGTCCGGCCGATGGTGGGAAAGGATGAGGAAGCCGTTCCGCCGCCTCAGCCAATCGGCGCATTCATTGATCCGCATCTTCCCCGTTCTTCCTTTCCAGGTCCCGGAAGACCTCGCTGAGCCGCTGGCCCCGCTCCATGGACAGATCCCGCTCAAAGAGCAGCTCCGGGGTATACCGGAGGGTGAGGACGCTGCCCAGCTCCCGCCGGAGCCAGGGGGCAATGGACTTCAGCCCCCGCCGGAGCTCCTTCTCATCCACCTCGCCCAGCACGCTGTAATACACCTTCGCATACCGCAGGTCCCCTGTGGTCTCCACCCCGGTGATGGTGAAAAGGCCCTGCTGCAGCCGGGGATCCTTTGCCCTGCGCATGAGGGCGGAAAGCTCCCGCTGCAGATCCTCGTCGATGCGGGAAATGCGATTGCTTGCCATAATTCGTTATCCTTTCCCGGCTTCCTTCACGCCGCCGAAGCGGCGGTCCCGGCTGCCGAAGGCCGCGATGGCCGCGTCGATCTCCGCCGGACCGAAGTCCGGCCAGAGGGTATCCGTGAAATAGTATTCCGCATAGGCGGACTGCCAAAGCAGGAAATTGGAGGTGCGCTGCTCCCCGCCGGAACGGATGATGATATCCGGGTCCGGGATGCCCGCGGAATCCAGGTAGGCGGAGAAGCCCGCCTCGTCCAGGTCGGCGTCCGCCTTCCCGGCGGCATAATCCTCGGCGTAGCGCTTTGCTGCCCGGAGGATCTCATCCCGGCCGCCGTAGTTGAAACAGACGTTCACCTGCATCCCCTTCACGTTCCGTCCCACCTCCAGGGCCCGGTCCGCCAGCGCCCGGAGTTGGGGAGACAGACGGCTCAGGTCCCCCAGGAGGACCAGCTTCATCCGCTCCTGCTCCATGGTGTCGATGGCTTCCCGCAGGTACTTGTCCAGGAGCTTCAGGATGGCCTCCACTTCCTCGTGGGACCGCTTCCAGTTCTCCGTGGAAAAGGCGTACACGGTGAAATACTCCACCCCGATATCCCGGCAGTACCGGGAGATGCGGCGGAAGGTCTCGGACCCGGCGGAGTGGCCCGCCGTGCGGGGAAGGCCCCGGTTCGTGGCCCAGCGGCCGTTCCCGTCCATAATGACGGCGATATGCCGCGGCACGTTCGTCCGCGGCTGAATGGCCGGACGGCCCTCCGGGCCGTCCGGCTCAGCGTGTCGGCAAAGCCTTGCCGCCCCGCTTGAGCCAGTTTTTCGAACAGAAAACAAGGTAGAAATTGTTCGAAAAACTGTTGATTGAACGCGAAAGACACCCCTCCTGGGTTTCTTTCGCGCTATCTTCCTTCCCGATCCCGTTCCGTTTTCGGGTTTTTCTACAGGCACCGGACGGCCCTCCGGGCCGTCCGGCTTTTTTCTGCGAAACAGAGCCATGATCAGATCTCGCTGAGCTCCTTTTCCTTCTTCTCTACCAGCTGATCGATCTGCTTCACGTAGTCGTCCGTCAGCTTCTGCATGTCCTTCTCCGCGTTTTTCTGGTCATCCTCGGTGATCTCGGATTTCTTCTTCTGGGCCTTGAAATCCTCCATGGCGTCCCGGCGGATGTTGCGGATGGCGGTCTTGCTCTCCTCCCCGTACTTCCGGATCTGCTTGATCAGCTCCTTGCGGCGCTCCTCCGTGAGCTGGGGGAAGAGCAGGCGGATGACCCGCCCGTCGTTCTGGGGGTTGATGCCCAGGTCGCTCTGCTGGATGGCCTTCTCGATGAGCTTCATGGTGCTCCCGTCCCAGGGCTGGATGGTGAGGGTCCGGGGATCGGGCGAGGCGATGCTGGCGATCTGGTTGATGGGGGTGGGGGTGCCGTAGTAATCCACCCGGATCTGATCCAGCACCGCGGCGTTGGCCCGGCCGGCGCGCACCGCGGCGAAGTTGGCCTGCATGACCTCGATGGTCTTATCCATTCTGTCGGTATACTGCACGTAATCGCTCTTGTTCATATTGGCGCCTCCTTTATTCCCTGCTGCCGCCTTCCGCGGCAGGATCGTTCTTCCTTATCTGACTACCGTGCCGATGGGCTCCCCGGAGACGGCCCGCAGGATATTCTCCGGATCCTTCAGGCCGAAAACGTGGAGCTTCAGCTTATTGTCCATGGCCAGCTGGGTGGCGGCGGCGTCCATGGCCTTCAGGTCCTTCTCCAGGATCTCCCGATAGGTGATGGCGCTGAACCGCTTGGCGTTGGGGTCCTTCTTGGGGTCCGCGGAGTAGATGGCGTCGACGTTCTTCCCCAGGAGCAGCACGTCCGCGTCCACCTCCAGGGCCCGGAGCACCGCCCCGGTATCCGTGGTGAAGTAGGGCTCCCCGGTGCCTCCGGCGAAGAGGACCACCCGGCCCTTCTCCAGATGCCGAACCGCCCGGTCCCGGTTGATGGGCTCCGCCAGCTTGTCCGTTCCCAGAGCGGACTGGATCCGGGCCTCCACCCCCTGTTTCTCCAGCCCGTCCAGCAGGGCCAGGCAGTTCATGGTGATGGCCAGCATGCCCATGTAATCCGCCCGGGTGCGGACCATCCTGTCTCCCCCGTCCTGGGCGCCCCGCCAGTAGTTCCCGCCGCCGCAGACGATGGCCACCTGCACCCCCAGGTCCAGACAGCGCTTCACCGCCTTGCACAGCTTCTCCACAAAGCCGAAGTCGATCCCCTTGTTCAGCGGACCCGCCAGGGCTTCTCCGCTCATCTTGATGAGTACGCGGTGGTATTTCGCTTCCATGCTTGCCTCTCCTTCCCTCAGCTGTCGCATGAGAGTATATTTTACACTAATTTTACCGGGAAAGGAAGAGGAAAACGAGAAAATTCTGCGCCCGCCGGCGCGGCCCCCGCCCAAGGCGATACCATGGATCGTTTCTGCCGGAGGCAATTTGACGAAAACCTCGGCAGAAACGATCCATGGTACTGCCCCCCGGCAGGGTCTCCTTGACTTTCTCCCTTCCCTGTATTATTGTCAAAGCAGAGAATACAGTGAATCGAAAGGAGCATCGCCATGAAAGGAACCATGAAGGCCCTGGTGGTCTACGGGAAGGACGAATATAAGTATGAGCCCGCCTACCCCATTCCGGAGTGCGGGCCGGACGACATCCTGCTGAAGACCGAGGGCTGCGGCGTCTGCGCCAGCGACGTGAAGTGCTGGCACGGGGCGGAGAGCTACTGGGGCAACGGGGCGGACAAGGCCCCCTGGGTCCGCACCCCCTTCATCCCCGGCCATGAATTTCTCGGCGTCGTGGCCGAGGTCGGCGCCAACGTGAAGGATTACGCCCCCGGGGACCGGATCACCATCGAGCAGATCGCCCCCTGCGGGGAATGCCGCTTCTGCAGGAGCGGGAAGTACTGGATGTGCCAGCCCCATTATATCTACGGCTATTTCCCGGATTACTGCGGCGCCATGGCGGAATACGTTCGCATCCCCACGAAGCATGCCCGCATCCACCGGGTCCCCTGGGATCTGCCTCTCTCCAGCGCCCTGCTGATCGAGCCCTTCGGCTGCTCCAAGCACGCGGTGGACCGGGCCCAGATCGGGCATGAGGACATCGTGGTCATCTCCGGCGCGGGCACCCTGGGCCTGGGCATGATCACCTACGCCGCCACCCTGAAGCCCAAAAAGCTCATCAGCCTGGACCTGCAGGAGAACCGGCTGGAGCGGGCCAGGGCCTTCGGCGCGGACGAGGTCTGGAACCCCGCCAAGGAGGACGTGGTGAAGAAGATCATGGACCTTACCGACGGGTACGGCTGCGATATCTATATCGAGTGCTCCGGCCACCCCTCCAGCGTGGTGCAGGGCATGAACATGATCCGGAAGCTGGGCCGCTTCGTGGAGTTCTCCGTTTTCGGAGAGCCCACCACCCTGGACTGGTCCATCATCGGGGACAAGAAGGAGCTGGACGTGCTGGGCTCCCACCTGAGCCCCAACTGCTACCCCTATGTAATCGAGAACATGGCCTCCGGGGTCATCAAGACCGAGGGGGTCCTCACCCGCACCTTCCCCCTGGAGCAGTGGGAGACCGCTTTCGACTACGCCACGGGGAAATACGGGGATATCAAAGTAGCCATCACATTCTAGCCCTCCGGGCTTCGACCGGGACCCGCTTCGCCGGGCTCCCGGTCGAGAAGGCTTGCGCTTCACTCCCCGCACTCGCATTGGTTCGCACGCCCACCGCTTCGCGGCGGGTCCCTTCGCGCGAACATGCTCGCACAGTCCGTTTCGCGAGCTGTATTTTGGGTCAGAAGTGAATTCCGCCCCAAAATGATTCCACTCTATTCGCGCCAGCGGGCGCGAACTCTGCCGAGGGCTTTGGTGTTGAAGTGCCCGGAGATTGCTTCGGCAGTCCCCGGGCTTTGCATCCACGTTGATTTGGAGGACTGGCAATATGAAAATGCGGGAGGTCTGCGCCCGGACGGGGCTGACGGACCGGACGGTGCGGTACTGGACGGAACAGGGGCTGCTGAACCCCTATCGGGAGGAGCAGAACGGACGGCTCTACTTCCGCTTCACGGAGGAGGACGTGGCCGCCCTGGAGCGCATCGCTCTGCTGCGGCAGGCGGGCTTCTCCATCGGGCAGATCGGGGAGATGCAGAAGGACCCGTCGTCCATCGCCCCCGCCGTGCGGGAGCTGGGGGACGCCCTCCGGCAGCAGAGGCAGGAGGCGGAGGAGGCGGAACGGGTGCTTCTCCAGGCGGAGACCTGCCCGGATCTGGACGCCCTGGTCTCCCTTCTGGGGGACAAGCGGGAGGTGTTCCCGCCCCCGGAGCCCCGGTTCGACCGCTTCGATCTTCTCTCGGAGGAGGAGCGGCAGGAGGCGGTGCGCCTCTCCCGGGAGGGTCTGGCGGCCCGGGAAAGACGAAAAGGGCTGATCCTGAACCTGGTCTCCGCCCTGGCGCTGGCCGCCCTGGCGGTGCTCCTCACCCTGGCCTTCACCGGGCAGCTCCGGCGGGCAGAAAGGCCCGCGCAGGACTGGATGGACCGCTTCCTGTCGGCGGAGACGGCGGACACCCTCGCTTTTCTCCGGGCGGCGGGGACGGAGCCGGTGTTTACGGGGCTGGACGGAGCCTCCAACCGGCCCGCGTCGGTTTTCAGCGTCCCCGAGGGGCGGTTCTCCCTGAGCTGGACAGCCCTGGGGAACGCCCAGGGCGAGCTGCTGGAGAGCATGACCGAGGGAAATCTCATCCCCTGGGAAGAGGATCCGGGTTCCCCGGGCCTCGTCGCCTACCTCCGGGGCGCGGCGGGGTGGTACGCCCTGTACGCCCAGGGGGAGAGCATGGACCGGACGGCGCTGGAAGCCGTTCTGGATCGGGGCGTGACCCTGGTCCTCCGGGAGGAAGGTCAGCCGGAAAGAGAACTTACCCTGGCCCCATAAACCTCTTCCCTATTCACTTTTCCTCTTCCCTGATAAAACCAGGGCCGCAGGCGATGCCTGCGGCCCTGAGTGCGTATTCGGAATGTTCGGGAATCTTATTTCACCATGCTGGCGACTTCGGCGGCGAAGTCGTCGGCCTTCTTCTCGATGCCCTCGCCGGTGAGGAAGCGAATATAGCCCTTGACGGCGATGCTGCCGCCCACGGCCTTGGCCACCTCGGCCACGTGCTTCTCGCAGGTGATCTTGTCGCCCTTGACGAAGTCCTGCTGCATCAGGCAGTTCTCGCTGTAGTACTTGCCGATGCGGCCCATGACCATCTTCTCGATGATGGCGTCGGGCTTGCCCTTGTTCTTCTCATCCTGCTTGGCCTGGATCAGGAGGATCTCCTTCTCCTTGTCGATGGTGGCCTGATCCACGCAGGACTTATCCAGGAACAGGGGGTTCATGGCGGCGACCTGCATGGCCAGATCCTTGCCCAGCTCGATGACCTGGGGATTGGTCTTCAGCCCGTCGGACACTTCCATGTTCAGCAGGACGCCGATCTTGCCGCCCATGTGGATATAGGAGACGGTGAAGCCTTCGCCGTAGCGGGCGAAGCGGCGGACCTGGATGTTCTCCCGGATGGTGGCGACCTTTTCCTTCCGCACGTCCTCAACGGTCTTGCCGGGCTCCAGCTCCAGAGCCATAAGGGCTTCCAGATCCTTGGGGGCCTTCTCGGCGGCCAGCTTGGCCACGTCGGCGGCAAAGGCGCGGAAATCCGCGTTGTTGGCGGCGAAGTCAGTCTCGATGTTGACCTCGGTCACGGCGGCGGGGCAGCCGCCCTCCGCCACGTAAGCGGCGCAGATGCCCTCGGCAGCCACGCGGCCGGCCTTCTTGGCGGCGGTGGCCAGACCCTTCTCCCGCAGGAGCTCGACGGCCTTGTCCATATCCCCGTCGGCCTCGGTGAGGGCCTTCTTGCACTCCATCATGCCGCAGTCGGTCATTTCACGGAGCTTCTTAACATCAGCAGCGGTAAAAGCCATGATTATTCCTCCTCTTTCGCTTCCGCGGGGGCGGCCTCGACAGGGGCGGCCTCCTCGGCGTCGGCGCCCTGGCGGCCCTCCTGCACGGCGTTGGCCATGGTGGAGCTGATCAGCCGGATGGCGCGGATGGCGTCGTCGTTGCCGGGAATGGGGTAATCCACCTCATCGGGATCGCAGTTGGTGTCCACGATGGCCACGATGGGGATCCGGAGCTTCCGGGCCTCAGCGATGGCGTTGCGTTCCTTGCGGGGGTCGATGACGAACATGGCGCTGGGCAGACGGCGCATCTCCTGCACGCCGCCCAGGTACTTCTCCAGCTTGGCGATCTCGCCGGTGAGCTTGATGACTTCCTTCTTGGGGAGCATGTCGAAGGTGCCGTCCTCCTGCATCTTCCGCAGCTGCTGCAGCCGGTCGATGCGGGTGCGCATGGTCTTGAAGTTGGTGAGCATGCCGCCCAGCCACCGGGCGTTGACGAAGTACATGCCCACGCGCTCGGCCTCTTCCTTCACCGCGTCCTGGGCCTGCTTCTTTGTGCCCACGAAGAGGATGGTGCCGCCGTTGGCGGCGGTGTCCCGCACGAAGCTGTAGGCTTCCTCCAGCTTC